>JBKQRF010000081.1:0-3467 GCA_052144055.1 Candidatus Limnocylindrales bacterium | reverse complement strand
GGCATCCGCGGTGCCGACGTGCTGGCCTGCCTGCGTGCCTGCCACGCCGCGTTCCAGGCCCGTCTGGACGAGGCCAATTCGCTCTGGACGTGCACCTGTGGCTCGTGCGCGCGAGTGCACGAGCTCGGCCTCAAGTTCGTGCTGCACCACGGCCAGTACGTGGTCCAGGACATCGCCGGACGCGAGGAGCTGCTCGGTCCGGAGGTCAACGCCGCCCACCGTCTGCTCAAGAACCACGTGGCCGAGCTGATTGGCGCCCGGCCCTATGCCCTCCTGACCGATGCCCTGCTGACGGCTCTGGATGTGCCATCTGGGGCGATGCTCGCGACCATCGAGACGTACCAGGACGTCCCGCCTATTCCGGCCCACATCCTGCCGCTGGCCTAGCCGCCTCGCCTGCTCAGCCATCGACCCGCTCCGCATGCTGACCTGAGAACCGCTCCCAGCGCCGCAGGGCTACCTCGACGTAGAGGGGATCGATCTCCAGTGTGTACGCCCGGGCACCACAGCGCTCCGCAGCGACCAGGCAGGTCCCTGACCCAAGGAATGGGTCATACACGGCCTCACCGGGTTTGAGGTGGTTGCGTATGGGGGTCTCGAAGAGGAGGAGGGGCTTCTGCGTGGGGTGGTCTTCCTTCGCCTCCGACGAGCCACCCATGATCATCTTGGGGGAAGGAACGCGCCAGATCGTCGCCTGGTCCCGCGATCCGCGGAACGGGACCTTCGCGCCCTGCTTCCGCACCACCCAGCAGGGCTCGTGGCTCCAGTGGTACCAGCTGCGTCCGATGGCGAAGAGCCCCTTGTCCCAGATGACCTGCGCCACGATCTCGAAGCCGATACGCTCTAGACCTGCCGCCACCTCGGCAGCGTGCACGCCGGCATGCCAGATGTACCCCATGGTGAGGGAGGGGACGAGGGCGAACGCCTCGGACCAGTCCACCCGCGTGTCGCCGCTGATGCTGGTGTGGCGATGGCCCGCTGTTCGCCCGTGGGTGCCACCCTTGGCCTGTGTCGCGTCGATGCCGTCAGCACTGGGATCGATGCGCAGGTACGTGGGCTCGGCAGGACCGAGGGCGTTGTACACGCCGTCGCGCCATGAGCCATCGAGGGACACGCCGTAGGGTGGATCGGTCGCCAGCAACCTCGGCTCTGCACCGTCGAGGAGCCGATCGACGTCCTCCGCCTTCGTGGCGTCTCCACGGAGGAGGCGATGGTCACCGAGGGTCCAGAGATCACCTTGTTGATGACCCGCCCGCCGTCACGCAGCAGCGGCAGGGCGCGCTGGATGAGGAAGAAGGGGGCCCGCACGTTGATCGCGAAGACGCGCTCGAACTCTTCCGGGGTGACCCGCTCAAGGGCGCCCGCGCGGACCGCCGCGTTGTTGACGAGGATGTCCAGCCAGGCGTGCCCGGTGAACCTGCGGAGTCCCGCTTCGAGCGCGGTGAAGAGGGTGTCCAGATCGCCCTCCACGCCGAGCTCGGCGCGCACCGGGAAGGCCTGTCCGCCGGCCTGCGTGATCGCGCTGACTACCGCCTGTGCGGCCTCGTCCTGGTGCGCGTAGTGGACGGCCACCAACACACCATCGGCGGCCAGGCGCTCGGCGATGGCTCGTCCGATGCCGCGTGAGGCACCGGTCACCAGCGCCGTCCGGCCGGTGAAGCAGGAGATCTCGGACGACTGATCCATGCGTGTCTCCCCGAGTGACCCGTGGTCTTGCTGGCTGAGGCCCTGAGATCCCGGCCGGATGAGGATCTCGGTCATGGATCAGTCACGAACTCTACGTGACGTGAGCCGCGTCGCGAATCGTGCCCGGCCGGCGCGGCAGTGCTCGCCTGCACTGAGCGACTGTATGAGCTAACACGTCGAGAGCGCTGCCGGCGGGGCGCTCTCTTGGCATCGCGACCACGGCCGCATCGTCAACGTGCGCGAAGGAACCGTAGGCTTAGGGCACGATGGACGAAGCAACAAGACGAGTCGTGTCGAGGATTGGGCGCAGCCAGGCGCGATCCGCTGCACCTCAGCAGCCACGTAACGAGTACAGGGCGCTGCGTGACACGTTCCTGATCCAGCAGCCGCCGACAACCAGCGACCGGTTGTTCGTGCCCCGCACGGGCAAGCGGTACGCGACGGGCACCTCGGTCCCCCTCCTGGGGATACCGTTCCGGCCGTCAGGCACCGGGCTGTACCTGCCTGAGCAGGCGATGCGTCCGCCGATGCCGATGGACATCCTAGCCACCTACGTGACCGGCGAGGAGATATGGGGTCGGCCAATCCCGCTCGAGTTTGTGATGGCTGGCCTCAGCGTTTCGAACCGCACCGCCGTGCTGGTGGCCTGTGCCAACCTGTTGGCAGCTTGGGAAGAGAAGCCGCTCGACGTTGATCGCGATGACCAGATCGCAGCCGCCTTCCGCGATCCGTACCGTGGGCGGATTATCGATGCTGTTCGGCAAAGGCGTGCGCTGTTCAGCGTGCAGGCCATCCTGATCCTAGCGAAACTCGCCGTCCGCTTCTGTCCCACGAGAGCGTCGGCGGCAGGTGTCACCCTGCGGTCGATGCCGCTCTGGCTTCTGTCGATCCAAGACGCACTCGGGAGGGACAACGCTGGGGTCACTGGCGCGATCGAGGGTGTCCTGGGCGACCCGAGGACGATCGCCGCCCTGATCCGGACGCAGGTCTTGTCGACCCGGCTTGAGCTGGGGACGCTGCTCGCAGTGTTTCAGCTGCGGTGGCGCGACCTTCCAAAGGCGGAGGTCCAGAGCCGTCGCTACGTCGATCTCGAGGCGACGTTCAAGAAGGCGACCGGGGCGAACCTCGATGACCTGGTCAGTGTCGGGATCGCGTTGTGGGCGGCCTCCGGCCAGGGCCTCGGACCCCTGGTAGCGACCTCTCGGCTCAACCTCAGGCTGCCTCAACGGCGTATTGCAGCCGCGCTTCGCCTCTTCGCAGCGTCACCTGCGACCCTACGGCAAGAGATCGAGGCCGACGAACAGGCGCTTGGCGCGGCGTGGTCGTTCGATGCGATACGGCGCTATCCGGTGGTCCGGCTTCGAGGGGGGCTGCTCGTGATATCCCGGCGCCTGCTGCTCGAGCGGGTATTCGGCGGGATTCGCTACGACATCGAGTCGGAGCTCAGGCGGGTGGGCCGGGACCGCGAGGCCAGGCGGGCCATGGCCTTCTGGCAATCAATGTGCGAGCGCGACGCCCGGCTGAGTCTGGCGTCCGTCGCACCAGCCGCGGGCCGCAACCAGCGGCTGTATGTCGAGGAGGAGCTGAAGGCAGCGTTTGGCACGGTCACCAAGACCGCGGACGTCGCAATTGACTACCCCGGCGCGTGGGTTGTCTGCGAGGTCACGACTTCGAAACTGAGGGCCTGTGGCCGAATGCCCTGGAGGGTTTGCTAGGCGTTTGACGCCTCCTCGGAGCCGTGGAGCAGTAGGAAACGCCAGGACCCGTCGCGCCGAACGAGC
>JBKQRF010000080.1:0-5005 GCA_052144055.1 Candidatus Limnocylindrales bacterium | reverse complement strand
GCTGGCCCGTGCGATCACAGACTCGGGGGCGCCCTTCGTCACGAGGAGCGGCGCATGCCCCTCGCGCTGTACCACGACGCTGAGGAGCCGCCGCGAGAAGTCGTACGGGAGCTCGGCGAGCTTATGGTAGGTGGCGAGGTCGGCCGGCTCAGAGTTGCCCGACAGGATGGCCGCGTCGAGAGGATAGCTGAACCCCGTCTGGAAGTGGCTGTTGAGGTAGGCGAACTCGAGCGTTTCGGCCGCCTCGTCCTCATCGTCGTCGTCGATCCCGACTGCGCGCACGAACTCCAGATGTCCCTCTGTCAACGTGCCTGTCTTGTCGGTAGCGAGGACGGTGACGCTGCCCAGGTTCTGGATGGCGGGGAGGCGCTTGACGAGCACGCCGTGGGAGGCGAGGGCGCGCGCGCCCTGGGTGAGGTTGAGCGTGACGATCGCGGGCAGCAGCTCGGGCGTGAGGCCCACTGCCAGGGCGATCGCGAAGAGGAGCGACTCTAGGATCGGCCGGTGGAGCGCCACGTTGATGACGAGCACGGCGATCACGAGGATCGCGGTGACGCGGAAAATCAGGACGCCGAAGGCCCGCACGCCGCGCTGGAAGTCGTTCTCGGGCGCCCGCTCGGCCAGCCGCTGCGCGATCTCGCCGTAGCTGGTGCGCGTCCCGGTGGCCGTGATGACGGCATGGCCAGTGCCGCTGACGACGCTCGTGCCGAAGAAGACCAGGCCGTCGCGGTCGTCGTCGCGAGCGGGATCGAGGTCACCCACGCGCGGCTCCTTAGTGGCCGGTGCGGACTCGCCGGTCAGCGACGCCTCGTCGACATACAGGTGGTTGGAATCGATGATCCGGCCGTCGGCCGGCACGATATCTCCCGCACCCAGGAGAACCAGGTCGCCGCGCACCACGTCATGGATAGGAATCTCCCGCTGCTCCCCGTCGCGGACAACGGTTGCGCGCAGCGTGAGGCGCGCCTGCAGGGCCGCCACGGCTGCCTCCGAGCGGGCCTCCTGGACGAATCCGAGGGCGGCGCTCATGACCACGATGGCGAGGATGATCGAGGCGTTGACCGCGTCGCCGACGACCAGGCTCACCAGGCTCGCGCCGACGAGGATAAGGACGAGCGGGCTCGCGACCTGCGCGACGAGGATCGCGAGACGCGTGCGTCGTCCGCCGCCGCCGATCGTATTGGGGCCGTCTGCGCGGAGGCGCTCGGTTGCCTCCGCGGAGGTCAGCCCGGTCGTCGTAGCGGGGTCCAGGCTATCCCGCGGACCAACCGAGGGTGATGGGGCAGGTGCATCGACGGACAGCATCGCGGCTCAAGCGTACACGCCGGGCGGTCTTTGGGGGATGATCCGGTAGTCATGACGTCCTCGAACGACACCTGGCGATGTCACCCGGACCCGCAGCATCGGCACCGCTCCGGGGTGGCTCGGCGCGCCCCGCACCGAGCCATGCAGCCGCACCGGTGATCGCCACGGCATCGAGACGCCGCTACGCTTGGGGGCGCTGGCTGCTCGTCCCGCTCGCGGCGGCCCTCCTCGTGTTCGTGCTCGGCCAGTTCATGTCGGCGCGCGCGCTCGACCTAGACCTATCGAGGGCGGACTGGCGCTGGGCAGCGGTGGCCCTCGCGATGCAGGTGCTGTTCTTCCTCCTGTACGGAGGGCTCTATCGGTACGCGTTCCGCGCCGTCGGGGTGACGAGCGAGGCGCTGCATCTGGTCCCCGTACTGCTGGCGTCGATCTTCGTGAAGACGGTCCTGCCGCTAACGGCAGCTCCTGCCGCCGCGGTCTTCATCGACGACGCGGCGGCGCGCGGCCAGTCGGGTGCGCGCACGGCGGTCGGGCTGGTCGTCGTGCTGATCGTCGACCTGGTGATGGCGCTGCCGTTCGTCGCCGCAGGCGCCCTGGCCCTCGTCCTGAGCGCGCGGCTCGTCGCGTTTGCGCTGGCGGGCACGGCCCTGTTCGTGGCCTTCATTGCGGTCCTACTGATACTCCTCGCGCTGGCCGGCCTGCGCCCGGCGGTACTCGAGGCGCTCTTGGGAGCCTGCCGTGCGGTCGTGAACCACGGAGCACGCCTCATCGGGCGTCCGTCGCTCCTCGCCGACGACTGGGCGCAACACACCGCCGACCAGCTCGTCGCCGCGGTCACGTCTGTCCCGCGCCACCCACGGGACATCGCGGTCGCGTCTGGCCACAGCCTGCTGCTCCACGTAGCAAACCTCGTGGCCCTCGGCGCTCTGTTCGTGACCTTCGGCCAGCGGCTGGACTCGGCGGCTCTCCTGGCGGGCTTCGGAATGAGCATCGTGTTCTTCGTCGTCACGATCGTGCCGGACGGGATCGGGGCAGTCGAGGGTGCGATGGCGCTTGTGTTCGTTCAGCTCGGCATGACGCCGACGGCGGCGATCCTAGTGACGCTGGCCTACCGGGTCCTCAACGTGTGGCTCCCGGTTGCCATCGGATTCTGGTGCGCCCGACGGCTCCGCCTATTCGGCGCCGACACGAGTGGGTGGGTGCGGCAGCGCGTGATCGAGCCGGAGCCGCTGGACGCCACGGTCGAGCCCGCGGAGCCGTGACCGAGCGGCCGACCGCGCACGTTTCGCGCCGGGGGGCGATCGCGGCCTCGCGCCAGGTCACCTTGCCTGACCCTGCTCACTCGCAGTCCGCCCCCGCCGTCGTGCTCTCCGCCGCGGATCGTGAGACGATGGACGTCAGCGCCTGGTCCTGAACGACTCAGCAACTCCCGGACGGCGTCTCCTGCCCATCCGGCCGCACGACGGAGGCCACGTCCCATGCTCTTCGGCCGCTTCCTGCACCCGGCTCTTGCCCCACGTCCGGGGGCGCCCATAGACGGGGACACCGAGGCCGTCCGGCGCATCGTCGCGCAGCTCGAGTCGCTCCCGCCCGAGCAGGCCGCTCACCTGGCCGGGTTCGCCTACATCCTAGCCAGGGTCGTCGCGGCGGACCGGGAGGCAGACGCTGCCGAAGTGCACGAGCTCGAATCGCTGGTGGCCGACTTTGGCGGGGTGCCCGAAGCGTTGGCCGTGGTGGTGGCAGAGATCGCGCGCAGCGAGTCGCGCTTACTCGGGGCAACCGAGGACTACCTCGTGACGCGCCGGTTCCGTGAGGTCTCCACGGCCGACGAGCGGACACGTCTCTTGCACTGCCTGTTCGCCGTCGCCACACCGGGCGACCGCGCGATCAGCGCGGCCCAAACCGCCGAGATTCACGAGATCGCGGACGAGCTCGGGTTCACGCTCGACGAGTTGAACGAGGTGCGCCGCGGTTACGCCGACCGCCTAGCCGCGGTGCGCTACACGCGGGAGGCGGCGCAGGGCGCCTGACAGGCAACCCGACTGCCAGCTGGCGTCAGCGCGCCACGTCCCTGCCTCGACCCCCAAGCCGCTGAGCAGCAGACCACCCACGGCGAGCACCACGCCAGACGACTATCTCGCCGACCCCAGCTGCCGACCATCGGCTCGCCCACGTGGGCGGTCAATGCGAGCCGGCGTGCCTGCCAGTCAAGCGGTGGCGTCAGCTTCGCCTGCGCGCGTGTCGCTCGACCAAGCGCCGACTGGACTGGCCGGCGGCACCCCGCTTCATCGCGTCCGCCAGTTCAAGCTTCCCTTCAACGTGAAGGCCGGCGATGACGCCCTCGACATCGGCCTCCGAACGGTTCTGGTTCAGCTTGAACTTGCCTTCCACTCGGTCGATGAGCACTTCGACCCCGACAATCGCTCGGAGCTCTCCGGCGATGTACTCGGTCGGAGCGTCATCCACCGACCAAGGCGCGGGCCGGCCGGTCTCGTGCTTCGCGGTGAGCCGGCGCACGAGCGCTTCGACCCAGGCGGAGTCGTCGTGGACCACGAGCTGGCCGTATACGTGGGCGGTCACATAGTTCCACGTCGGTACCACCTGGCCGTGCTCCCGTTTCGTCGCATACCAAGTCGGCGAGATGTAGGCGTCGGGGCCGCGGACGATCGCGAGTGCCTCACCCTGGGCCGGTTCGCACCACTGCTCGTTGTTGCGGGCCATGTGACCCATGAGGACGCCCCACTTCGCGGCGTCGGACCGGCTGCCGGGCTCGTCATACGTGAAGGGCAGCAGCGTCGCGAGCAGCCCGCGCGAAGTGACGGTGACCAAGTCCGCGGCGCCACCGCGTGCCAACAGTTCGCGGACCGAGGCGTCATCCGGCTTGAACGGGACGGGCACGTACATGCAAACGGGCCTCCGTTGCGCAGGGGGCCAGTATGCCGCAGCCTTGCCGGTGGCGGCACGGCCCCCGGTTCGTAGTCCACTGAGGGGCGCGAAGCCCGCGAGAAATCGTCGGAGCTGGTCTGTAGCCGGGAAGGAGAAAGACATTGGCATACGGCTTCACCGTCTCGGACATCATCCCCGCACGTCCAGAGGCGGTCTTCGATGCCTGGATGTCGAGCGCCCAACACAGCGCCATGACTGGCGAAGACGCGGAGATCGACCCGCGAGTCGGAGGTGCCTTTCGGGCCGGGGACGGCTACACCACTGGGACGACCCTCGAGCTGGAGCAGGGGCGGAGGATCGTCCAGTTCTGGAGGACGACTGACTTCGCCGCCTCCGACCCGGACTCCAGGATCGACGTCTTCCTCGAGCCGGACGGGCAGCAAACCCTGCTGACGCTGCGCCACACTGACATTCCGGATGGCCAGAGCGGGTACGAGCAGGGGTGGCGGGACTATTACTTCGCACCGATGCGGGCATTCTTCGCGAAACCGTGACGCGCGGACGCACACAGAAGACGCCGGCCGTTGCCGGCCGGCGTCCATGAGACCTCCGAGGTGTCTTCAGGGTGACTGGTTGCCTCCTCGGTCGGCCTGCATTCTGCGCCGCGCTCGGAGGATGTCAACGGGCTGTACTCGTCCGGTACCTCCGTTACACATCGACCCCGAGCGAGGCTAGGTACTCGGCCGGGGTGAGGTAGCCGAGCGCCTGGTGGGGTCGGACGGTGTTGTAGGTGGTCTCCCAGGCGCGCAAGGCT
>JBKQRF010000079.1:0-11356 GCA_052144055.1 Candidatus Limnocylindrales bacterium | reverse complement strand
CCGTCGCACCCGGAGCACGAGCTCGGCGGGCGAGAACGGCTTGGGCAGGTAGTCGTCGGCCCCCTCCGAGAGCCCCGCGATCCGGTCGGCCGTTGTGCCCCGAGCCGAGAGCACGATGATCGGGGTGCGGTCCGTACGCCGGACCGCACGCATGACGGCGAGACCGTCGACATGGGGAAGCATCAGGTCGAGCACGACCAGCGCCGGCGCCTCCACCGCGATGGCGGCGAGGGCTTCCCGCCCATCGGTCGCCTCGACCACCCGGAAGCCTTCGCGCTCGAGATACGTGCGCACCAGGCGCACGATCTTGGGATCGTCGTCGACGACGAGGATGGGGCTAGGCAACTCGGTCACGACGGCCATCCTAGAGCGGGAGGGTGGCACTAGCCAGAGGTAGCGGCGATTGGAGGGCGAAGGCATTTTGCCCCCGCCCTCCAATCCCGTGTGCGCCGAGTGGTTACGAGGCAGCGAGGCCGCCGGCACCAGCCGGCAGTCCCGACGTGCTGCCGATCGGGCTTAGGCTGGCCCCTGGACCGACGCGGAACGCGTCGATGGTGCCGTGACCCACGTTCACCACATAGAGGAAGCGCCCGTCACCGCTGACCGACGCGTCGAGGAACGGGATGCTCGAGGGAGCTTCGAGGACAGCGGTCCCGTTGAGCAGCGTCAGGCTGCCATTGGGGGCGATGGCGTAAGACGAGATGGCGGCATTGTGGGCGTCGATCGTGAAGGCGTAGCGACCGTCGGGCGTGAGGGCCACCCAGCAGGCGGCGACCTGGCCGTTGTTGATCGAAGCTGAGATCACGCTTGGCACGCCGGCGGGTGAAAGAGCGTACGACGATAGGGCGCTCGCGGCCGCCTCGGTGACGAATAGCTGGCCAGCGTTGTCGAAGGCAAAGCCGTACGGCGCGGCCCCGGCGGAGGTGTAGACGGTCGGTGCGCCCGCAATGCCAAGGAAGCCCACGCGGTAGGTGACGAGATCACCCGCGCCCTTCTCGGTGACGACCAGCACGTGCCCGTTCGGGCTGAAGGCGATCTCCTCAGGAGAGGTGGCGGCACCGCTCAGGGGCTGGACCGAGCCCGGCAGTGCAACAAGGTGGCCGAAGAGGTTGGCGAAGCCCGCGATGTTGCCGTTGCCTCCGGCATCGAGCACGTACACGAGCCACCCATGGATGGTGACGCTGATCGGGTCAGTGCCTCCCGCGGCGACCCGCGAGGAGAGGTGCAGGCCGCCGTTGGGCGCGACGGCGAAGAGCGCGACGTCGTTGCTGCCGGCGTCGACCGTGGCTAGCCAGCGCCCGTCGGCGCTGAGCGTCACCGAGCCCTGGGACCCGAGCCCAACGGGGGGTGATGTGACGCCCGTGCCCGTCCCGCCGGTGCCGTAGGTCCCGAGCAGACTCAAGCTGCCGTCCGCGGCGCGGGAGTAGGCGAGGACGGCATTGGTCCCCGTCGTCGCCGAGTTGGTGAGGGTGTAGACGGTGCCCACACCGCCGAAGCCAGCGGCGGCAGCGGTAGCGGGTACGCTGAACGCGAGCACGGCGATCAGGACACCGAGCCCGGCCATCAGTCTGCGACGCATGGACGTGATCTCCTCGAGTCTCTCCCGGGAACGCCCCGGGACGCTCTCGAGGGTGGTCCGCGCCGATGACCGCGGTATGACAGTTTCGTGATGGATCGATGACAGCCGGCGGAGCCCGGCCTCAGGCCACGGTCACCTGGACCTGGTCGTACCCCGTCGCGCCCGCTGGCGCCGGGCCGCCCGGCGTCGCAGTCTGCACGGCGCCCGTCCCGTCCGTGGCCCGGACTTGGATCGTATGGGTGCCGGACGTGGCCTGCCAGCGGTAGACCCATTGCACCCAAGTCGCCTTCGAGATGGCACGGCTCAGCATGGCCACCTTCCATGGGCCACTGTCGACGCGGACCTCGACCCTCTCGACTCCGCGGTCCGGCGCCCAGGCCAGCCCGTCGATGTCGACCGGCCCCGCGGCGAGGCTCGTGCCGCTGGAGGGATGGTCGATGCGTGACGCGGTCAGGATGGGGCCGTCCTTGGCCCAGCCCAGGCGCACCCAGTACGCGTCGAACGCCTCGCGCGTGGTCAGCTCGATCTCGGAGAGCCACTTCGTGGCCGAGACGTAGCCATAGAGGCCGGGCACGATCAGGCGCGCCGGGTAGCCGTGCTCGGCCGGCAGCGGGACGCGGTTCATGCCGAGCGCGATCATCGGTTCCCTGGCCGGGTCGAGCGCCCAGGCGGTCGGGAAGCCGACCGTGAACCCGTCGACCGAGTGACCGACGATCTGCGTGGCGCCCGTCTGGATGCCCGCCTCGGCGAGGATGGCCTTGAGGTGGACTCCCGTCCACAGGGCGTTGCCGACGAGGTTGCCGCCGACGTCGTTACTCACGCACTGCAGGGTGACGTACTGCTCGAAGTGCGGCAGCGCCAGCAGCTCCGCATAGGTGAACGTGAGGGGATGATCGACCATGCCCCTCACCCGAAGCTGCCAGCTCGAGGCGTCCACCTGTGGCACCAGCAGCTCGGTATCGATCCGGTAGAACTGGTCATTGGGGACGACGAGTGGCGTAATCCCCGGTGCCGCCAGCGACTCGTCGGCGGAGAGAGGCGGGACCACCTCGGTGGACACGGGCAGGCTCGCCGACACGGGGGCGCCGGAGGGATGCTGGCGCTCGAGGAGGACCCGGCCGAACGCCCCCGCGACCACGGCGCCGCCCAGCAAACCTCCGGACCGCAGCAGAAACCGCCGCCGGTTCCAGTCGGGCATCGAGAGGGCCGGCGATGAGCGTTGCGGAGTCACCGCATCGCCGATCTGGCCGGCACCGGGTCGGCCCGGGAACCTGAGGTGAACCGGCTGTAGGAAGCCGGCGTCGGCCAGCAGGACCCGCAGCGTGCCGACGCCAGCTGCGGTGGCGACGACCGCGTTCAGCGCCGCGAGCGGCCCGGAATCAAGGGGCTGAAGGAACGCGGCCACGAAGGCCACGAACCCGAACGCGACGAAGAGGCGCCACGCCCGGCCGAAGTTGCGACGGCCCAGGATCCCGGCGACCGCCGCCAGGAGGAGGACCACCACCACGACGGCCACATTGAGCGCTGTCTTGTCGTTGGTGCCGAAGAGGGTCGTCATGACGTCCTTCGCGCCGGGGGGCTGGAGGGCAATGACGAGGCTCCCCACCGCGATGACGAGCGACGGGACGCCCGGGATCACCCCGGCGAGCAGCTCGCTTGCGGCGAGGGCGACGGCCCCGGCGACGATCCCCGCGGCTGCCGCACGT
Source organism: Candidatus Limnocylindrales bacterium (assembly GCA_052144055.1). Taxonomy (GTDB): domain Bacteria; phylum Chloroflexota; class Limnocylindria; order Limnocylindrales; family CSP1-4; genus JAJYNJ01. The sequence goes on along the minus strand of JBKQRF010000079.1, from coordinate 8,071 downwards.
GGCGCGGTCATAACGCGGGCGACGGGCGATTTCACAGCAGGCAGGCTCTCAGCTCAGGCGCGACGGCGATGGCATGCTGCATGGCAGTTTCCCACACGCGACCAGTTGGTATCCGATCCTGAGGCGTTTCGATGACAACTGCATGACGATCGCATGCCGATCGCGTGACGGACCGGGCTCCGGCGCCCCCGCCCCAGCGCGACCCTTATGGCGCAGCTCATCCACGTTTGCAAAGTCGAGGACCCGGCAGTCTCGGACCCTCGGAGGGGCGGAGTCCGTCCTCGACGAAATCGAGCCCGACCAGCACGCGGCGATCGTGAAGGTGGTGTTCGCCCGTCCGTTCGATCGGGACGAGAGGACGATCCGGATCGCGACTGCCCAGTCTCTAACGTTCAGCAGGCTCGGGCCCTCGATCGGCCCACGGGCGAAGCACCGCATAGAGGGTCTCCGCTGCCGGCGTGGGCACGCCAGCTCGTGCGCCGCGCCGGACGAGCTCGCCAAGCAAGGCATCGAGTTCCATCCGGCGCCCAGCGACGAGGTCGTCGTGGAGGGAGGAGTAGTTCGCCGGCTCGATCCTCGCGGCCAGGTCTAACTGCCGTTGCACTAGGTCGTCCGGGAGCCGGACCCCCTCCGCGCGCCCGACGCGCCACGTCTCCTCGACGATGCGCCGGAAGAGCGCCCAGGTGGCGGGTGTCTCGCGGATCACCCCGATGGGCTGCCGCACCGCGGCGGTCGTGCCCGCCTGGGCGCAGATGAAGGCGTACTTGGTCCACAGGGCGGCGCGAATGTCAGCCACGATCTCGGCACCGAAGCCAGCCCGCAGGCAGGCGGCACGGAACACCTCGAGCCGCGCCGATGGGCGCCCGTCGAACTCCCCGAACACGAGCCGCGTGGGGCCGCCGGAGTGACGCACCACGCCCGGCTCGACGAGCTCGGCGAAGACATAGGCTGCTCCTCCAACGACGTGCTCGGCGCCGATCTCGGCGCCGAGCTTCTCCTCGTTGTCGATGCCGTTCTGTAGGGAAATCACGGCCGGGTCCGGTCGAAGCAGGGGTGGCAGCAGGCGGGCGGCCGCCTCAGTGTCGAAGGACTTGACGGTGAAGAGGACGACATCGACCGGGCCGATCTGATGCGGGTCGTCGGCCGCGGGTACCTGTGCAGGCGCCAGGGCGAAGTCGCCGAAGACGCTCTGGACGCGCAGGCCGCGGATCCGCAGGGCCTCCAAGTGCCGCCCACGAGCCAAGAAGCGAACGTCGTTCTGGGCCTGCGCCAGGCGCGCCCCGAAATACCCACCCAGGCCGCCCACACCGACCACCGCGAGCCGCATGCCCTGCTCCTTCGTCAGGATCGCCTACCACCGACCGCTGGGTCGGCGAGCAGCGATCGTACAGCGAGAGTGCACTGGTCCCGGCCTGATCGGCCCTCTAGCGCCTGGGACAGCGGGCAGTGAAATCCGGGACTTCCCCAGGGGCAACGCGGATGTATCTCGGGGAGGATCGAAGCAGCTCAGCTGGCAGAGTCGGGCCGAGGCTTGGGGCGTCGCGATGGAGGCCGCGATTGACCAGGTGGCACCCCTGGTGAGCGAGAGCAGCTGGGCCGAGCACCTGGCACGGCAGCCTCAGACTCGACGATAATGCCCCGGGCGTCCCGGCTCGAGGCTCAGCCAAGGCGGGCGTCTGAGCCGTCGGAGGAGCGAGCAATGAGTCTGGTTCGAGGAGCGCACCTCGTGGGGGGTCTGGCCGCGCCAGATGCCGAGACCGCCATGACGCAGGCGGCGTCGGTCCTCGGCCGGCACCTCAGCCGGATGACTGACGGGGAGACGGGCGAGCGTGCCCAGTGGATTTGGTGGCAGATCAGCAGACTCACGGCCATTCCCGGCATCCGTATGGGGGCGCCCCACGTCAACCCCGAGACCGGCAATCCCGACTACAGCGTTTTCCCCGGGCTCGACGTCGACGAGGGTGTACGCATCCCCGTTGGTGCTCTTGGCTACGCTTCGGCCGCCATCAGCTCCTACGCGATCTTCGGCGCCCTGCGCCGTCGCGGCGTGATCCCGGCTGGCGTTCGGTTCCAGGTCAGCCTGCCGACCCCCTATGCGTCGGTCATCTCGTGGGCGAACACGAGCAGTCAGGCACGCCTCTTCGATGCCTACAAACGGGAACTGTTCGCCGAGCTCCGGACCATCGCTGCCGCCATTCCAGCCGAGGACCTCGCCATCCAGTGGGACGTAGCGGTCGAGATCGGTGCGCTCGAAGGCGTCTTCCATCCAGACCCCGGCTTTGAGACTTTCGATCGCATTGCGGCGGAGCTCGTCGAGGCTGTGCGCGCCGTTCCGGCTGGCGTGCCGGTCGGCCTCCACCTCTGCTACGGGGACTACAAGCACCGGCACTTCGTTGCGCCCACGGACCTCGGCCTGCCTGTGAGGCTCGCCAATGCCGTCGATGAGCGGGCCGGCCTCGACTTCGTGCACATGCCGGTGGACCGGGACAACGGCCTCGAGCCGGCCTACTTCACGCCGCTCGCCCGCCTGCGGCCGGGGCCCGCTCTGGCGCTCGGCGTCATCGACTACGAGAACGACAGTGCCCGCATCGACCGCCTGGTGGCAGCTGCCTCCGCGGGCGGGCGGCCGTTTGCCGCGGCGACCGAGTGCGGCATGGCCCGTCTTGGCGAGCGCGGGGAGCGGGTGACGCTTCTCGACCTGCTCGCCCAGCACGCCCGGGTCGCCGAACCGATCCGCTGAGCCACCGTCGTCCGGCAGGAGCGGTGAGCATAGCGACAGGCATAGCACCAGGGACGATCCCTGGGGTGCTGCAGACGCCGCTCGGCAGCTCCGAGTACCCGATGTGGCGCGACAAGTGCGCTACGGCCTGCGCGCCATCGACGACCAGCACGCGATGCGGGGGTTGGATTCCACGCGGGGCCGACGACGGGCAGAAGCCGGCGCCGAAGGGAACAGTCGAGGACCTGTGGCCGCTCGACCGTCAATCCGGGATTGCAGCCGACCTCGCCGGGGTGGGCTACATGCGCTCCCCGGCTCCGACCGCCATCTCCAGGCGGTTCGCGGGCGGCGCGAGGGGGCAGCTCCAGCGCGGGTCGTAGGCGCACGACTCGACCGGGGTAGGCTCGGGGCCGAGCGGCATGTCGAAGGAGTCGTCGAGGCGGTGCGCCGCGTTGGTCGAGAGCACGATGGTGCGGTAGCCGCGCGCGGCGGCCAGGAGTCGCATCGCGGCCGCGACGCATGTCTTGCCGACCCCAACCTTGCCCGTGTAGACGCGAAGAAACCGCTCCGTTTCGACGCGTCGGTCGCCGGCAACCTCGAGGTGAATCGCGGTCGTCATCGGCCGCCGCTGGACCACATGCCCTCGCCCCGTTCTGGCGCGAGCACGCCGAGGTGCGGCGCCTCATCGGGGAGCTTCGTCGCAACAGCTTTTGCAGCGCGCACCTGACGGCGGGGGACCCAGGAACGTGGGGGCAGGCGGCCTTCGCACCGCCCAAGCGATCAGAGCCAGTTCATGGCCTGATATTCGGCCTTGGGGCCACGGGTCGGGGTGTGATACACGTCACAGGACGCCACCTGTGGCCGGGATCACGTCGCGGCTGCCCGTCGGCAGGATCATTCATCTGGCCGGCACCCGCGATCATCCCGGCCCCCATCTATCGAGAGGCTCATGAACCAGATCACCGTGTACGGGGCACCCTGGTGCCCCGACTGCCACCGCTCGAAGGCATTCCTCATGGAACAGCGGGTTCCCTTCACCTGGGTCGACATCGACGCGGATGCCGACGGGTTGCGGTTCGTCGAGGAACTCCAGCACGGCGGACGGACGATCCCCACGATCATGTTCCCCGATGACAGCCACCTGCTGGAGCCGTCGAACGCCGAACTCGCCGAGAAGCTTGGCCTCCAGCTCCGCGCCGAGCGGATGATCTACGACGTCCTCATCCTCGGCGGTGGACCCGCCGGACTATCGGCGGCGATCTACGCCGCGAGAGAGGGCCTGGACGCGCTCATGATCGAGCGCGGCGCCCTCGGCGGCCAGGCCGGCACGACTGACCGGATCGACAACCACCCTGGGTCCCCGGACGGCATCGGCGGTGCCGACCTCTCCGATCGGCTGGTCGCCCATGCCCGCCGCTATGGCGTCGAACTGCTCTCGGCCGTCGAGGTCTCAGGCATCCGCCGGGAGTCCGACTGCGTGATGGTTACCACGGCCGTGGGCGACACGTACGGCGCCGATGCGGTGATCGTGGCGACGGGCTCTCAGTACCGCCGCTTGGGCGTCCCGGGCGAGAGCGGCCTGCTCGGACGCGGTGTTCACTACTGCGCGACATGCGACGGGCCGTTCTACCGCGGGGCGAAGGAGCTCGTCGTGATCGGCGGCGGCAACTCCGCCCTGGAGGAGTCCCTGTTCCTCGCGACCATCGCCGAGAAGGTCACGATCCTGACCCGGGGAGAGCTGCGCGCGAGCGAGCTCGTGAAGGACAAGGTCCACTCAAGTCCGAAGATCGAGGTCCACACCGGGATGGACATCCTCGACTTCGAGCGGGCAGATGGGCGCCTTGGGGCGGTTCTCACGCGCGAGCGGGCGACCGGGCGCGAGCGGCGCTTCGAGCCGGCGGCGGCGTTCGTCTTCGTTGGCCTGGACCCGAACACGAAGTTCCTCCGCGGCATCGTCGACCTCGACGAACGGGGCTTCATCGTGACGGGCGAGGCGTACGCGACATCGCTCGACGGGGTCTACGCCGCGGGCGACGTCCGGTCCGGGGCCACCAAGCAGGTCGGCAGTGCAGTCGGCGAGGGCATCGCCGCGCTCCTCTCCGTCCGACGGGCGCTCGAGCGCCGGCACGTGAAGGCGGTGACGGTCATGGACGAGATGCCCGCGTAGGGACCTGCCGCGCCCCTACAGCTCCTCACCGCCGGCGAGGTCGGCCAGGCGCTCGGCGGCGCGGATGAGCACCTGGTGGTGGAGGGTGTCGAGCAGCCCGCGCCGGCGGAACTCGGCGAGGGTGTGGGCGAGCGTCTCGCGGGTGGTGCCGACCATTTCGGCAAGCTCCTGCTGGGTCAGCCGGGCCTGGATCAGCGTGCCCCGTTCCGTCGTGACGCCGAACCGTGCGGCGAGGTCGAGCAGCTTGCGCGCGATCGATATGTCGACGGCAGTCCTCACCGCCCGCACCATCCCCACCACCACGAGCGCATGGGTGCGTGCCGGGCTCGTCGGTGGGGTCATTGCCATCGCGCGGGTCGAGCTGGCCCGCTCGCCGGCGACCGCGGCCCCCAGCTCGATTGCCAGCGCCCACGTGGTCGAGCATGGCCTCCGTCATCTGGCCTGGCTCGTCCAGACGATCCAGTCGTGGCAGGCGAACTCGACGAGGCATGGCGCACCACGCTCGAACGATACGTCCCCGAGCCGTTACGCAACCTCCGGTAGAGCAGGAGGGAGACGACGTGAAGGAGCGACCCCGACAGCTCTGCTGCGCGTGCGGCTGGGAGACGAGCGGCACCGAGGAAGACTCATCGCGGCCACCCAGGAGCACGGGCGGCGGCTGCATAACATGGAGGTCACGCGCGCACAGCTGCTCGCGATGGAAATGCCGGACGATTAAGCGAACACCCCGTGCGGACCAGGGGTAAGCGAGCCCCGGCGGTGGACACTGTCCGTGGCTCACCGAAGGAGGTCCCTATGGAGCTCCGTCCTTCTCCCCAGGCGCTGGTGGCGCTCTTCGAGCGCGTCGCGCCCCGCGGCCCCGACGTCACGCGGCGCAAGATGTTCGGCTTTCCGGCCGCCTTCGTGAACGGCAACCTGTGCTGCGGGACGTTCAACGAGCTGCTCATGCTGCGGCTGCCTGAGGACGGCCGAGCGGAGTTGGAGGCACCAGGTGGCACGCCGTTCGCGCCCATGCCCGGCCGACCCATGAAGGGCTACATCGCCGTCGGGCCGGCGCTGTTCGGCGACGAGGCGACGCTGCAGGCGTGGCTGGAGCGGGCTGCGACGTTCACCCGCACCCTCCCACCGAAGAAGTAGGGCACCCGGGAGCGGCGGCGGCACACGGACGAGCTTGCCTCGCTCTGTCAGCGTGGGGCCGGGTCTTGACTGGCCCACTGTCGCTCGCCCACGCCCAGCATCCGAAGTGGCTGGACACACGCACACCATGGCAACCTTCTGTCGCGGCGCCGCAATCGGCGACGCATGAGCGCGGTGCGAAACCCGCGCCGGAAGGACCATCGACCTAGATCGCACCTGCCACGGCATCGGCGTAACCATCCGTCGGTCGCAGCGCCGCCAATGCTTGCCCGACGATCTCCGTGACATCCTCGGTCCCAAGGTCGCGACCCATGAGGAGGCCGCGCACCAATGCCGGGCCGATGAGGAGTCCCAACAGAGCCGCGGGGTCGGTGCTTGCTGGCAGCTCCGATCGAGCCACGGCGCGATCGACGATGGCCCGGGCCTCCTCGAGGTGCGCGATCCAGAAGCGGTCGCGCCCCCGGATGATCTGGGGCGAGGGATCGGCTGATTCGGAGAGGAGCACCTCGAACAGTGCCCGAACTGGCGGCGTGTGGACAAGCGCGACGCCGTCTGTGAGGAGCCGCTGGAGATCGCCGCGGAGTGCTCCAGTGTTCGGCGTGGGGGTGAGCGGGTGCGCCTGCTCGAGTAGCGCCTCGCCCACCACATGGGCCTTCGTCCCCCAGCGGCGGTAGACGCTCGTAGGATGCACGCCGGCCCGCCGGGCGATGTCGGGCAGCGCGGTACCCTCGTAGCCCCGTTCAGAGAGGAGCGCGAGCGTCGCCGCCAGCACCGCCGCACGGACGCGGGCGCTGCGGCCACCCGGGCGTGCACTGGAACGCGGCCGATCGTCGAGGGCGGGTACTGTCATTGCTGCTATCCTAACGCAGCGTCCGATGCGTTAGGGAGACAGCTGCATGGCCACCACCAGGATGACGTTCCTGCGCTCCTTCACCATGCGGGTCGTCAACCCGCTGACGCGGCGGTTCGCCGGCCGGCTGCCCGGCTTCGGCCTCCTGACGTATGCGGGTCGCACGAGCGGACGGACGTATCACACGCCCATCAATGTGTTCCACCGCGACGGCGACTACGTGTTCGCGCTGACCTACGGGTCGCAGGTCCAGTGGGTCAAGAACGTCCTCGCGGCCGGTGGGTGTGAGATCCGCGTCCGTGGTCGCGACGTGCGGCTCGTCGAACCCGAGGTGTTCGTCGACCCGGCGCAGCGGCTCATGCCGCCCTCCGTCCGCCTGATCCTGCGGCTCAACCGCGTCACGGAGTTCCTGCGGATGCGCGCGGCGGTCGACGAGAAGCCTACGTCTCGGCCGTTGCCTTGAGGCCCTGCAGCACCGGGCCCCAGTTGTTCTCGGCCATGCGATCCGCTTCCTCTTGCGTCGCGTTGTTGTCTTGGGTAAGGGTCAGCGTCGTCGTGCCACCCGCTTCTGCCAGTTCACACGTGATGGTGTGGTAGTTCTCGGGCGCGTCCTCGCTGCCGCCCATGGGACTCCAGTGTGTGTACCTCAGGAGCCGCTCCGGCTCGAACGCAAGAACGGTGCCCTTATCTACATACGAGTGGCCCTTCCACTCGCCCCTCCAGATGATCGGGCTACCCACCGTCCAGTCCGTCGACATGTCGGACCCGTGCATGTACTCCTTGACCTTGGCAGGGTTGGTCAGCGCGTCCCACACCTGAGCCCGGGGAGCGTTGATCACCACGGTCGTGACCGCCTCGAACCCTCTTGACACTTCTTCCTCCACTGCGTCCGCATCGCTTTGGCCTACCTGCGCTGACGGAGGCGTCGGTCGCCAGGCCCTGAGAGGGCATGGCCTCGAGCGCCGAGCCGGCTCGGTGATCAGCGCGGCTATCTCATCTTCGCCGCAATACTCGTGACGCGGTAGACCTCAACACGAGACCGGCGCCTGTGCGCGGCGGTCCGCGACCCCTGGTCAAGTCCCAGTTCGTGGTGTCACAGCGCGTCATCCTCGCGCTCACTCAACTCGCCATCAACAACGCCGGCACCTCCTCGTGAGGGAGCGCGTCGATCAGCGCCATCGACTCGGGGCTGAAGTAG
>JBKQRF010000078.1:0-11392 GCA_052144055.1 Candidatus Limnocylindrales bacterium | reverse complement strand
GGATGCAGGCGCATGGGCTATTTACGATCTGGCCACGGGGTCATGGGCTGCTGAGCGCGTCACGGAACTAGGACTCGACGCCAGGTGGTTGCCTGACATTCAATCAGGCGGAACGATAATCGGCCCGATTCTGCCGCAGGCGGCGAAGCGCTATCATCTTCCCGAGGGGACCGCAGTCGTCACCGGAGCGTGGGACACAATCGCGGCGTCAATCGGCACGGCAGCCGTAGACGCCGGGGTCGTGGGGCTGGCGTGCGGGTCATGGTTCTCATTCACACTGCCCGTCTCTAAGTTGCCTCCGGCGGCCCTGGTCGATGATGGATTCGATGTGTATCCGCATCCTGGTCCGCTCGGTTACACGATCCTCGTGACCAATCCAAATGGAATGCGCGTCATCGACTGGGCGCGAGACGTTCTTGGGTTGTCGCGCTCGGACGTCGAGCTCGGACTGTCCGCGGGGGGTCGGGGGCCCGGCCCTGTCGTTGCTACGCCAGAGCTTATGCCGGCGCCTTACGCTGACTCGGCGACGGGATGGGGGGGGTCCGTCAGCGGGATTACACTCGCCACGAGACGGATCGACATCGTGCGGGCGTTCCTCGAGGGGATGGCGTGCGAGATGTCCCGCCAGCTAGATCGATTGCGCGCGCATGGCATCGAGGCCTCGCTGGTTCGGGCATCTGGGGGAGGCGCCCGGTTGGCGTGGTGGCTGCAGTTGATGGCAGATATATGTGGCGTGCCGTTTGAGGTTGTCGAGCAAGAGGAACCTGGCACGTTCGGAGCGGCCATCCTTGCAGGGGTCGGATGTGGCGTCTACAGGTCCGTCTCGGACGCTGCTGGCAGACTCGTGCACGTCTCGCGGCGCTTTGAGCCAGACACGGAGCGGGGAGCGCTGTACACGCCAACCTGCGACCGGCTCGCGCGGGACCGAATGACGCACGCGCGTGCAGTTGAGGCCGACGAGCGATCCCGTGAAACGTCGAGCACGTCGACGCCGGCACTCGTCGTCGACCTCGATGTCTTCGACGACAACATCGCGTCGATGGCCCGGTTGCTCGACGGGACGGGCAAGACGCTGCGCCCGCATGTCAAGACCCATCGCACGCCCGCATTGGCCCTCCGCCAGCTCGGCGCGCATGCTCGTGGGATCACGTGCGCGACGGTGGGCGAAGCGGAGGCGATGGTAGCAGCGGGTCTGAACGACGTCCTCATCGCGAATGAGATCGTCGATCCGGCTAAGATCACGCGCCTTGTGGCTCTGGCCCACGAGGCAGATATTGGAGTGGCGCTGGATGATGCCGAGCCGGCTGAGGCCTACTCCCGGCTTGCGTGCCGCGCAGGTGTGACCCTGAAGGTCTTGATCGATGTCGATATTCTCCTGCACCGCTGTGGCGTGGCGACTGTTAGCGAGGCTGTCGCGTTGGCCCGAACCGTGGAGCAGTTGAAAGGACTCCAGTTCACGGGACTGATGGGTTATGAGGGCCGAGTCCGACTGGGCACCGATGGGCGGTCGCAAAAGATCGCGCGCGCATACGCGGTTCTGTCGGAGGTCCGTGATGGTCTGCTGCGGGCCGGGTTCAGAGTGGACACGGTGTCCGCCGCCGGAACGTCGACGCTTCGCGAAGCCATCGCTGATCCCGTCATTACGGAGTTGCAGGCCGGGACCTACGCTCTGATGGAACCCGAGCTGCTACCCATGGACCTCCCATTTCGCTGTGCAGTCGTCCTCAGAGGAACCATCATCAGCAGGCATGACGACCGGGCGGTGCTCGACGTCGGGCGTCGGTCTGTTGGTATGGAATACGGGCCTCCTGTGCCGGCTGACTTCGCTGCCACGCGTGTGCTCGTCACAGACGAGCACACGGTTGTCATGATGACCGCGCCGCCACCCCTCGGGACTCAGCTCGATTTGGTACCTGGCCAGGTGAGGACGACATTCAACCTGCACGACCATGTGTGGGTGAGTCGGGGCGGGCGGATAATCGACCGCTGGCCGATCACAGCTCGGGGCGCTTCAGACTAACGCCCGCGCCGAACTATCCAGGTCGGTCCTGTGGGCCCAGTCCCACCGATGCGTGCGACTCTGTGGTGGGAGTGCAGTCGAGGGCCTGGGTCACGTTTTCGCGGATCCGACCGCGTGGTACTCCGGCGAACTGGCATCACGATCGCGGCCGCCGTTCCGCCATGTCTGTGGCTCCGTGGTGCCCGGCACCGCAGCCGAGAGCGTGTCGGACGAACCAGGTTGCCGTCTACTCGTGGCCTGCGATCTCCTTCGGTCGGTAGGGTGCCTCGAGCGCGGCGATCTCGTCCTGGGTCAGTACGAGGTCCAGAGCTGCGAGCGCGTCGTCGAGATACGCGGCCTTGGTGGCTCCGACGATGGGGGCCGTCACGACCGACTTCGAGAGCAGCCAGGCCAGCGCAACGGTGGCGCGCGGCACGGCTCGATCAGCTGCGATCCGGCCGACCGCACCGATGATGGCGTCGTCGGCGTCCGATTGGCCGTACAGGGTCTTCCCGAAGCGGTCGGTCTCTGACCGCGGGGTCGTTGTCTCAGGCGCGCGCGTGAGGCGCCCGCGGGCCAGGGGGCTCCAAGGCAGCACGGCGATCCCTTCGCTCGCACACCACGGCAGCATCTCTCGCTCTTCCTCGCGGTAGAGCAGGTTGTAGTGGTTCTGCATCGACACGAAGCGGGTCCAGCCGTGCCGCTCGGCGACATGGAGCGCGGTGGCGAACTGCCAGGCGAACATCGACGAGGCACCGATGTAACGCGCCTTGCCAGCCTTGACCACGTCGTGGAGGGCCTCCATCGTCTCCTCGATGGGCGTGTACGGGTCCCAGCGGTGGATCTGGTACAGGTCGACGTAGTCGGTGCCGAGCCGGCTCAGGCTCGCGTCGATCTCGGTCAGGATCGCCTTGCGCGACAGGCCCGCCCCATTGGGGCCGGGACGCATCCGGTTGAACACCTTGGTCGCGATCACCACCTCCTCGCGGTGCGCAAACTCCGCGAGTGCCCGCCCCAGGATCTCCTCCGATGAGCCGGCCGAGTACACGTTGGCGGTGTCAAAGAAGTTGATGCCGGCGTCGAGGGCGCGACGAATGATCTCCCGGCTTTGGGGCTCCGGTAGGGACCACGGGTGGTCACCTCGGGTGGGCTCGCCGAAGCTCATGGCGCCCAGACACACACGCGAGACCTCGAGCCCCGTCCGACCCAGCCTGACGTACTGCATGGCCTTCTCCTGTCGCGACGGATCCCGGAGTCAGCCGGGGCCGTGAAGCACGGACCCCACCTCTCCCATCATAGCGGCACCCGCGGTCGGCGCAGAACCCGACATCCCCATGAGGTGGGACAACACCGCAGGGCTCGTGCATTTGGCAACACCGGACGCTTGCGGCCTGGTCGGCGCGGCCCAGGCTAGACCTGGCCCTAACACACAGACCCTGCCCGGAGGTGGCGTTCAGGGGACGGGCCGACCGTGGGAGCGAGTCGAGTCCTGGAGCCGCGCGACGTGCACTCGTCGGTCTTCCGCCCGCTCCGTCGGCCTCGGCCACGCGTGACTGTGACCCGTGGGGCGTAGCCACCAGAACTGCATGACCTAATTGGCGGTTGGAGGACCTACGCCCTGGCAAATCTGTCGTTGGACTGCAGCACGCGCAACGACCGCATCTGACGAGGCAGGGCCGAACCCGGGATCATGGCATCGGTACCGGTGGCCGCGGCGTGGTTGCGGTGCGAGCCTTGTAGCGCAGTCTGAAGCGCAGCGAAGGCGGAGTACCGAACGGCGCCCTGCACCTGCCCTTGAAGTCGGCCCGAGTCAGCGTGCGCCCGAGACGCTTCTCGAAGCACCCGATGCAGAGCACCCATTGGCCCTCTCCGAACTCGATTCCATCCTCTTCCCACCGGACTACGTCGTCGTCGGGGCAGACCGCGTCCCACAGCTCCTTCCAGACGTAGAAGTCCTCGTGGACAATCCGACCGTCGTAGTCGCGGAACCACCACGCATCGATGCCGCAGTCGTGGCAGGCGCTGAGGCATTCACCGCGGTTCGCCCGGTCCTCCCAGGCCGCCGCGCGAGCGGCAGCCTTCTCTTGCATGGTCGAAACGTCCGCCCCGTTGACCGACCGACCGTCCTGGTTTGCGTCAGGCACAACCTCGCCTCCTTCCCGTCAAATCCGCGGGCTGGGGTCATCTGCGATAGAGGTGACGCAGGCGGTCATCCGGACCTCGTCCACAGCCGTCGCCCGGCGTGACTCTGCACGTGCCACGTGTCGCAGTGCGGTACCGCGGAGTTACACCTGCACGTCGCGGTGTCCGCGATGACTGCCAGCCGAGCAGACCGGAGTCTCACGCCGACCGCTCTCGTACCGCCGCCAGCCACTCCGCGCGCCCTTCGATCGGGACGCGTATGGTTGTTAGCGCGGCCCCGACACCTGCCGGGGACGCCATATCACGCACGCGCTGGGTATCGTCAGGGCTCTACAGGCACGGGAGCGTGTCTGTCACGGTGTCTGTCAGGCGTGCCCTGATTGTTCGACTTGATCAGCGGCGAGTTCCGAGCGCACGAGTGTTGGGGGTGGTGGGGGCGAGAGGACCAGCCTCTTCATGAGACCGTCCAGTTCGTGCGGAGCCTGACGGCTCAAGCAGGGTAGGGGAGCGGAGCGCATGATCGTCGCTCCTCTGGCCCGCCCGTCGTGCCGCCCCTGAGGGACGCTGGGGCCTCGTGCTGATGGGCCAGCCCATCGCAGAGCGCGAGTACAGGGGTGCGAACCGGGTCGAATGGGGAGCAGACCCGGGCGGAGGCGGCTTCGATCATGGCACGTAGACTGCGTCGATGCCGCAGGTCCACTCGACCGCGCACGCGAATGCGGGACGACTGCTCGGTGTCCTCGGACTCTCGCTCTCCGTCCTCGTCATCGAGGTGGTCGGCGGACTCGCCTCCAACAGCCTCGCGCTGCTCGCGGATGCCGGACACGTCCTTACCGATGTGGGTGGGATCACCCTCGCGCTGGTAGCCATCTGGATCGCGTCTCGACCCGCCAGCGATGCCCGCACGTTCGGCTACCTACGGCTTGAAGTCCTCGCCGCTGCTGCCAACGCGGCGCTCCTGTTCGGCGTGGCGGCCTTCATTCTGTACGAGGCGTGGCGGCGGCTCTCAGAGCCCCCGGTGGTCGCCTCGGGGCTGATGCTCGGAGTGGCCCTCGTCGGGTTGCTGGCGAACGGGGTTGCACTGTGGCTGCTACGCAGCGCCCAAGCGCACAGCCTCAACCTGCGCGGGGCTTACCTCGAAGTCACGGGCGATCTCGCGGGGTCGGCGGCCGTGATCCTCGCGGCAATCATCATCGCCCTGACGGGCTGGGCGGCAGCCGACGCACTGGCGTCCATTGTGGTCGCGCTGCTCATCCTGCCGCGAACGTGGGCGCTACTTCGGGAGGCCACCGACGTGCTGCTGGAAGCGACCCCGCGAGGCGTGCGCTTGGATGAAGTGCGGGCGCACATTCTCGACGCTCCGGGAGTCGCCGACGTGCATGACCTTCATGCGTGGACCATCACGTCAGGCTTGAACGTCGTCTCAGCTCACGTGGTGCTCCGTCCCGGGGTCGATGCCAGCGGGGTCCTCGACTACCTCTGCGAGTGCTTGTCGGGCGACTTCGACATCGAGCACTCCACCTTCCAGTTGGAGACGGCAGATCGCCGCCGCGTCGAAGAACGCAGCGATGCCTGACGACCCGCGCCCAGTAGGGCCGCATCTGATGGTCGTCGGAGCCTCGTGCTGATGGACCAGACCGTCGAGGAGATGCTCCGGGTGTACGCGGCCGCCCTGTTGCGTCACCAGCAGCACCTTGAAGATCGCTGTGATAAGCGCCCATGGCATGTGCTCGCGCGCCACCTCATCGAGCGGGCGGTGTGGTCTGCGAACAGCACTGACGAGCCGGTCGGCGATGGTCGGCCGATGCCGTGGAACCCTATGCTCCTCGACCGGGACGACCACTGAGGCGAGTCCGGTCGCTCCGCGTGCCCTGACCCGCACATGCCGCCGCACCGTGGGCGGCGACGTCGACGTTCTTACGCCGAGCCGGTCACACCGGCATGTTCCACGCACGCCTTCCAGAAGTCGACCGCTGCCGGGGTGGAACCGATCATCCAGTCAACCGCGCCGAGGTCGAAGGGGACCGTGCCGATCTCGATTGGGGGGCGTGCAATGTGCACGTCGACCTTGAGCAGCGTGGCCTCGAGTTTCTCCTCGGTGGTGGCCGTCAGTGCCGGCGGTGAGACGTCGCGCCATGCGTGCACGGCGGTGCCCAGCGTCCGCCCCCCGACGAGCGTGAACACCACGAGCCCCTTGTCGCACGCTGCAACCGCTCCGGTGAGCACGTGGCTCTCGTCGGTCATGGCCACCGCTGCCTCATCGGTCAGCCCCAGGCGGGTGAGTGTCGCTTCGGCGAGCCCTAGCGCCGCGCCGTCGTTCTTGAGTGCCTCCCTGAGCCGCATCGTGCGTCGCCCTCCCTGCCGTTCCCGCCTCGATGACCCGAGTACCCGTCTACCGTACCCCGAAGTGCGAGCGGTCGGCAGTCACCACGCAGTTGCCGCGCAGGGGTATAGAACGCCTGTTCTACACTGCCCTGCCATGAGCGACGTCGAGGAAGCATGGGAGGCCGTCCACCAAGCCCTCGACCGACTGCCGGGCTGGGAGGCCACCCGCCCGCACTGGCGCTCCGAGGAGCGGCTGTGGGCCGCTTCGGCGTTCTACGCGGGGCACCTGCGCCGGTTCGCGGATCGGCCTGCCGTGGGCTCCCGGGGAACGACCGAGGCCGAGGCGTTGTGGGAACTGGCCGAGGCCTTGCGGACGCGCTGAGACCGAGGACGGGTTCATCTTGACGGCACTGCCCACGGTTCGGCTCACCGGGACAACGACGAGCCCCCGGCGGGGGTGCGCCCGCTGGGGGCTCTGGTCTGTCGTTCCCCGTCTGAGGAGGAGGAAGGAGGAACAGGCAGGATTATGGTCCAGATCCCTGCAGCTGTCCTGAAGCGCAAGGCTCAAGCACGGCTGCCTGCAAGGACGAACCGGGGCCGGACGCCAGAGCAGCCCCGGCTCGCTCGCGCCCAGTAGGGCCTGTCGTCCATCGGGGAACGCGGAGGCTGGACGCGGCGCGAGGGCAGCACCGTGCGCGTCGTTCACCCGACGGGGCGCGCCGTCATTACGGCATCATGGAGCCTGCACACGAGTCTGGGCCGCTTCCTACTCGTGGTGCGACGGCGGCGAGGGGGGCGCCGCCCTTGAGGCAGGCTGCGGAGGGCGGGGTCGTCCGATGTGACGAGCGCGACGAGGCGTGGGCGGAGGTATACGCCGTGCTGCCCGCCGACTGGGTCGTGCTGCGCCCGATGTGGCGGGGGACGGATCGGGTATGGGCTGTCTACGCGCGCTCGACGGCCCGGAGCAGCGACGAGAAGCCGTGGGTCGAGGCGTTCGGCGAGACACAGGCCGTCGCCCTGCGTGCCCTCGCCCAGCAGTTGCGGGCGGGGATGGCGTAGCGCCCGGAGCACCGGGTTCTGTGGTGTGGCTCGACGGCTCGCGGCGAGTCGTGCTCCAATCTGCCCATCCTCGGTGGAGGTGGCAGTGAACAGGCCCGCCAACGGCCCACAGGTGCCCCGGCCGAAGGGCCGGATCTTCGACACAGCCGAGCCGTTCGTCTGCGTCGGGTGCGGCTTGATGTTCCGGCGGCGAGCAGGTCTGCTGGCCCACTGGGAAGTCACCGGTCACGGCCCGAAGCAGCAGCAGGCCGACAGCCTCGACCGAGCCCGCGCGAGCATCTCGGAAGACGACGCTCCACCGCCCACCCGCCTCCACAAGGACGAGCGCTAGCCGCGCACACCGAGGTCCGGGGTCTCGGCCGAGAGCCAACAGGAACTGCGGCGCCGGGTCTCGATCCGACCAGCGGCACGGGCTCCCGTCCCCCAGACACAGAGGGGAGCGGGGCGCCACTGGCGATGGACCCCGCTCCCCTCTGTCGAGCGGTCCACACTGGGGGCAGTCCGCTCGTTGACCTGGAGTGTAGGCGTCACGACGAGCCACCGGGGATGAGCATCCTGCCCTGACCATGCGCCTTCGACCGTCAGCCGGTGTGGCTCAGGGCCTCAATCTGCCCCTCCAGCGTTGTTACGGCGTAGACCGTCGTGGTGACACGGGCCACGAGGCCCGACGCCTCGATCACGGCGTTCACGACGTGGGCGTTGGGAGCGTTGACGAGGGCGAACGTGGTGTGCGACGCGGTGTTCACCCATGCTCCCTGCACCTGCGCCCCGTGCTGCTTGGCGATCTCCAGCAGGCGGCTGTAGGCGTCCGTCGTTACTCGCCTGTCCTCGTCCGAGCGGAAGGCGCAGTCCTCTGCCGTGTGGGTCTGCACCACCATGTGGAGCATGGCGTCTCCTCTCTGGGACGCGACCGGCGCGGATCGGGCTCGCCGGTGGCCCGTGTGGGTCCATTGTCCTATCGGCGTCGATGGCTACAGGCTCAGGCTCGCCCATCCAACGCCTCATCGGGTAGCCTCACCGGTATGTGCGGCCGCTTCACGCAGCGTCTCTCCTCGTCGGACTTCGCCCGTATCTTCGGGGCACGCGACCTCGTCGAAAGCGCCGGTGAGGCGTACAACGTGGCCCCCGCCCAGCGGGTGGCGGTGGTCGTGGAGCGCGAGGAGGAACGTCTACTAGAGCCCATGCGTTGGGGGTTGGTGCCCGGCTGGGCCAAGAGCCCCCTCGGTGGCAGGCACCCCATCAATGCCCGCGCCGAGACGGTGGCGGCGAGCCCGCTCTTCCGCCACGCCTTCCGTGTCAAGCGCTGCCTCGTCCCGGCCGACGGCTTCTATGAGTGGCAGCGCCTCCCTGACGGGCGACGCCAGCCCCACTACATCAGCGCATCCGACGGCCGCCCCCTCGCCTTCGCCGGGCTCTGGTCGGCATGGTCGGAGCGCACCAGCGAGGCTCCGGCACTCCTGACCTGCGCGATCCTGACCACGACACCGAACGCGACCATGGCGACGATCCATGACCGCATGCCCGTCATCCTGACACCAGAGGCGTGGGGCCTCTGGCTGGGCCGCACCAGCGACCCGTCCGAGTTACAGGGGCTGCTGCGACCGTACTCGGGCGACCTACTCCTCTACCCGATGGCACCCCTCGTCAACAGCGTGCGACAGCAGGGTCCGGCGCTGATCGCCCCACTCGTACCCGACTAAGACGACTGCCCACAGCGTCGACGTGCCCCAGTCTCGTGCCGGAGCGTCTGGTCTCGGGACAGGTGGCCCTGTGAGGCAGGGGACGCGGCGCATAGGGTCTGCTGAGTCACATGGTTCAGGGAGGCTGGAGATGACGAGCGAAGAACAGCCCAGCGCATCGGTCGATCCGAGCGGCGAGCCCGAGGAGCCGGGGTCAAGCAGCGCAGGCCCCACCACGGAGCCGCCGTCCTCCGGGACGGCCGGGAGTCCGCCCACGCTCCCACCCGGGCAGAAGTACTGCCAGACCTGCGCGGCGGTCCTCGATGCCCGTGCCGCGATCTGTCCGCGCTGCGGGGTGCGTCAGCCGAAGGTCGCCGGGGCGGGCGGCGTGCTCGGGACAGGACTGAGCGGCGACTATCCCAAGAGCCGGGTTACGGCCGCCGTGCTCGCCATCCTGCTCGGCGTCGTCGGGGGCCATCGCTGGTACTTCGGCCAGTGGCTCTTCGGGCTCGTCTACGTGGTGTTCAGTTGGACGTTCATTCCGGTCCTCGTCGGGCTCGTGGAGGGCGCCCGCTATCTCGCCATGTCCGACGAGGAGTTCCAAGCGCGCTACGGCCACCTGCACTGGACCAGCGGGGGCATGGGCAAGTAGGGTTCGGGTGGGGCAGGAGCCGCACGATAAGAGCGGTCTACGACAGCCCAACGACCGTCACAGGCGTCCCGAGGAGCACGTTAGAAGGGCTGCAGCGGCGGGTTAGTGCTGTGGCCGATGATGGCAATCTTGACCACCGGGGGAACCGGGTCGATACAGCGCGCGTCCGAGGTGAGGATGGGCCGTCGCTGGCAAGGGTTGCTGTTGGCGCTGCTGCTTGCGGCCTGCGGGGGGTCTGCGCCGTCGATCCAGCCCCTGCGGTCGGCGTCCCACTCCACGCCTGCCTCTAGCAGCCAAGCGCCCCCGCCGTCGGTCAACCCACCGACGGTCACTCCGCCCGCCATCCGGCCCACCACCCCACTTATCACGGCGACGGCACCGGCTGTCATATTCCCCGTCGGCTTCGCTACGCCATGCACCTCGAGCCAACTCCAGACGAGCGTCGTCGATACCGGCGGCGGCCTCGGCACCGTGGAGAGCTGGCTGCGCTTCGTCAACACGAGCGCGTTCGCGTGCCGCCTATCCGGCTGGCCCACGCTCGTCGGCGTGACGGCGTCCGGGGGAACGACGGTCGCGCGCCGCTCGAACGTCCTGCTCGGACTCTCACCTGAGGCGGGCGTGCCGAGCGTGCTGCTCGCTCCGGGAGACGCAGCCGTCGCCGCCTTCGCGGGCAGCGACAACCCGCTGGGGAACGCGGCATCCTGCCCGCCGTCCTACCGGACGCTGCACGTGACACCGCCCGGCACCACGCAGACCCTCTCGCTATCGGCGTGGAACTACTGGCTCGGCGCCGACCTGCCAGCCTGCGCCGGGATCGAGGTGACGATGGTCGTACCGGCATCCACGGAGCCCGACCTCTCGCCTTATCGACCCTGACCGTCGTGATGAGCGCGCGCCTCCGCCCCGGTGCCGTCACGCACCAACGCCTTTTCGCTGACCCGGCCGACCCTCTTGCTCTGGTACAGGCCACTGCGGCACACTCGTCCGACGCCGCCACCGGGATGAGCGTCGGCGTCCCTCGCCTCCGGCGGTCGCGCACCGGAGGTGCCCATGCGTCCCGCTCACTTCCGACTGCACGCGCCGCGTGCCCTGCTCGTCGTCACGGTGCTCGTCGGCGCGCTGCTGGCGGCCTCGGTCGTCCCGGCGGCCGCCGTCCACCCCGGACCCATTAACGTCCCGGCCCTCAGCGGGTTCGTCACCGACGCCTGCACGGGGCTGCCGGTGGCAGGCGTGAACGTGGGGGTCACCACGACCGTCAACCCCGGCCCGCCGCAGGCCCCGGGGATCGGCCCGGCCTTGGGCCTGTTCGTCTATCCGACCGTTGATCCGGGTCCGGCGAACCTCACGATCTCGGCCCCGGGCTACGTGACCTTGGGTGCCACGCCCGCCGGTAGCGCGCCGGGGGTCAGTGGGCGGGTCCCAGTCAACGTCGCAACACGGACATCGATCCGAGGAGTGTAGCCAGTCGGTCGGCCGGGCTGTCCCAGCCGAGGACCTTGCGAGGCCGGAGGTTCAGCTCGGCCTGGACGAGGGCGA
>JBKQRF010000077.1:0-3866 GCA_052144055.1 Candidatus Limnocylindrales bacterium | reverse complement strand
CCATCGCCATGCCGGCCGCGTCTCCGCCGGGTGCCCACGGCTTGACCACCGCCAGCGCCATGGCGACCGCGGCCATCGCGACGGCCACCCGCACGCGCGACTGCCCGCCCCGCACGCGGGTCACTGGTACCGGAGGGGTGGTAGGCGTCATGATCGGATCGCTGGAGTTGTGGCTGTTCCGACCAGCCGTGAGGAGTCGACAATCAACGTGCGGCTCGGTGCGGCATATTCTGCGCTACCGGTGGGCACGCCTCATATGCTGAGCGCCGCAGCCAAGGATGGAGTCCTTAGCAGCGGCCACCGGCGGCCCACGCACCACGGAGCGGACGCGTCGCGTATTGGTTGACCCCCTCGCACCCCTTATCCGGACGGGTGCCGCGCTAGGGCGGCAGGAGGCGGACCGCGTCCCGCAATGGGCCGTCGGCGCACTAACCGTGGGCGGCGCGCCAGCGGACGGCGGCAAGCAGCTCCCGTTGGTTAACTCCCTGAGTCCACCGCCGGATGTCTGTGAGCGCCGGTGCGTCGCAGGCATCATGGTGCAGCCGCACTATCACAGCCTGCATCGGTGCCGGCGGTCGTTTCGCGCTTACAGTGTCCCTATGGAGGCCGTACTAGCGACTGTCGCGCTACTGAGCGTGCTGGTCCTCGCGTTGGTCCTTCTCTCACGCACATGGGTCCGGTCGTCGCGGCTCGGAGGATATCGGGCCACACATGCGACGGACGAGCCCGAACAAGGACCACAGGTGCCTGAGGACGACGACGCGCGCTGGCACTGGCGCGACGACGCGCCCAAACCCTGAAGGGCCAGCCCTGTCGGGCGGCGTCTCGCGATGCGCAGCCTCGACAACAAGGCCGCGCGGAGGAGGCCGGGGTCGCGGTCCCGGCGCAGGACGCCGTCGTCGGGTACCCGTCGAACCTGTCGCGCCTCTAGGGGCAGACGGGCCCAGACGGCCGAAGCGCCATCGCTGAGGCGATGGTCGACCGCCTCGACGCGCCGCTCGCGCGCTCGATGAGTCGTTCTGGTCGGACCGAGAAGAGCTGACGCCAGAGCAACCACCGAAGTGACGCCACAAGAATCGGCAGTGAGCAGCTCGCACCGACGCCGGCTCAGGGGATCTACGCCTTGGGCTGGGATGGCTTTACAGACCCAGGCCTAGATGTCGGGCGCGGCATCGACCTCGGCGCAGTTGGTGTCGCCGCCTCTCTCTCCCGGTGCGGAGCGCCCTGGCTAGCCCCGGGGGCGCCAGCGGCGAGGTCGGCACCGTCGGTAGCGAGGGCCGGGGCCAGACCACCCATCGCCGCCGCGGCGGCGAGTTCCACGGCTCCTGCTGCCGCCGATCGCACAGCTGCCGCAGCCATTTCGGCGCTCGCCGCGCCGAGCGCCTCAGAGGTCGCGTATTCGTCGCGGCCTGCACCTACTTCGCTAAGACCCAAAGCCGCGAGCTCCCCGGCCACGTGCTCCGCTCCATGAGCCACGACGACGTCCTCGGTGGCCCGCTGCAGCGCGTCGACCGACAGGGCCTGCAGCTGGTGGCTCGTGCGGCCGAGAAACGCCGCCAGGGTGGGCTGCCCACGGCCGTGGAGCAGCTCTGCCACGACCTGCACTTGGCCGGCAATACCCGCCAGCTCCATGCCGCGCTGGAACTCGTCGGCGCTCAGCGCCGCAGCGAGCGCACCTCCAGCGGCGACTTCTTCGGCCATAGCGAGGGTCGCCTCGCCCTCGGCGGCGTCGCGCACCCCTCGGCGCGCGGCCGCCTCGCTCAGGGCAGAGAGTGTAGCGGCTCCGGCCGCCTCGTCTTCGCCGCGGGTCAGCTCGGCAGCGCCTGCGGCGGCTTCACTCGCAGAGGCGGCGGCGCTGTCGGCGGCGGTCTGCTCCTGCGGGCGCCCCGTCGGTGTGGCGTCTGCCGAGCCCTTACCCTTGTTCTTCCGGGCAGGCATCTTGTCCTCCTGGCAGTCGCGGGTACCGGGCGCTGGATGCGCCAGCGGGTCGGCGGTGACGGCCGCGGTCATCCTAGCCCTCGTTACCGAGTCTGATGTCCAGGTGCGCCCGTAGCCCTGTCCACACCCAGGTGCCGCTGCCGGTCTCGTTCCGGCAGCTTGCGGAGCGCCAGTCAGGCCAAGTCGTTAGTAACCCGCCCCTGAGGCCCGGCCGTTGCGGGACTCGAGCCACTCCGTGATGAACCTGTCGTTGGGTGACAACCACACCCTGATCCCCGCCGCGTGGTTGTGCAGTTCCACCCAGTTCCAGGTGCTGTTCCTCTCGGACTCCGTCGAGGCAGTCCGCAGGGTTGCCACCCGCGCCCCGTCTGGTTTCGAGAAGACCGCACCCCCTAGCCTACGCGGTACTCGACCATCACCGAGGCGCTGAGGGTTTGCCGGTAGATCGGTTCGGGCAGGCAGCCCGACTGCGGCACGACCGGCCCTGCACTCGCCGAGGGCCGGCTGCCGGGTATGGCGATGATGCAGGCGGGCTCACTCGATGCGTTGGCCACCATCGGCTCGACGCCGTAGTCGGGTGACACCGAGGCGCTCACCGAGAGGACGCCGCTGATGGAGAGCCCGGTGTCTGCGGCGATGGCGTCGGCCTGTGCCTTGGCATCGGCCAGGGCAGCGGCGAGGGCGCCCTGCTGGGCGGAAGCGCGATCGGACCCGTCGCTCTGCACGCTCACCTCTCCGACGCCGGTGACGACGATGGTGTGCTCGGGGGCAAGACCCGGGCTGCCCGCACCGTACGGGTAGACCATGGCCGTGCCGGACTGCGCGGTGGTCGTCCCGCCGCTCGTGACGGTGGTACTCGTGGGTGCCATGGCGGCGCCCTCGCTCGAGGCGATCCGCGCCGCCGCCGAGGGTGTCGTGGCGGCCGCCCGACCCGGCTGGGTGATGGCCCCACCGACGAGCAGCCCGCCGGCGAGCCCGAGGGCGACCCCCAGGCCGAGGAACCGTGACGTGATGGACATGGCAGGTGCTCCTCTGGTGCCGCTGATCTTCGACACCCAGCCAGACGGGGACACCCGACCCACGGTTCCCTTGGATGATCTAGATGACTCTGCCCAGATCAACCCTGACCCGCCACACTGCAGCGCATGAGCGAGGAGGGGCGCGACTCGGCATGGGCGGAGGTGTACGCCGTGCTGCCCACCGGCTGGGTGGTCATCCCGGCGGATACGACTCTGAGATCCGGCTGTGGCGCGTCTCCGCCCGCGACCTACGGGGCGCACCCCGCGAGTACCAGCCGTGGGAGGAAGCAGTGGGCGCCGACGAGGCCACCGCCCTGCACGTACTGGCCGAGCGCTTTCGCGCCTCCACCGGGGACGAGACGGCGTAAGCGACCCGGAGCTGACCCACCGGAGCTCTCCGGTCCCTCAGGATGCGACCCCTGGCCCTTGCGGCCGCGCTGGCGCGCGTCCATAGTCGGCGCGAGGGTAGCGACATGGAGATCCGCATCGCCACGCCCGAGGAGGCCGATGCGCTCCTCGCCCAGCACGTCTGTCTCGCCGCCGGTCCGCTGGCCCGCTGCGCCTGCGGCTGGCAGGGGGAGGACTGGCGGCGCCATCGCGCCATCGTGCTGGCGGCCTGGCTGGACGCGCGCCGGCGTGCCCTCCGCGCGCGGCTCCTAGAAGAGGAAGGGGTCGAGCGCCCGTAGGACCGGGGAGACACGCGTGGCGCACAGGCACGCGGTGAACGCCCCCTGGACGCCGCTGCGGTGTCCACGAGGGGCCCAGCGAGAGCGGGATAGGCACGTCGTGCTGGATGCCCGTGAGCATCAGACGGCTCACGGAGTGGCGACGGCCTCTACCGACCAGTCGAGCGTCAGGCCCTTGCCAGAGGCGATCGTTGCCTAGGCTCGTTGCTGGGGCGCGCGCTGG
>JBKQRF010000076.1:0-13886 GCA_052144055.1 Candidatus Limnocylindrales bacterium | reverse complement strand
CCGGCCAGCTCGAGCGTTGGGCCGCGACACTCGGCGGATGGCCGGTCGAGCACGGAGGGGAGCCCGAGACGATCTCATACGCGCGGACGTCGTCAGGCACCTGGTTGCGGCCCGGGAGCGAACCCTGGAGCACCGTCCCACTCGAGGAACAGATCACGCCCTACGTCGCGATCGGCGCCACTCCGGCGCCAGTCATCGTTCAGGACCGCGAAACACTCGACTCCGAGGTGATTCGCGTGGCCCTCTCAGGCACAACCCGCCTCGCAGCAGAGGACCTCGGGATCGAGCTCGTGGGCCGCACGCAAGCACGGCACTGCCAGCTCCTGGCCGGTGGTTCCATCGCCCTGCAGGCGTTCCGCCCGCTTCGCTGGCTGCTCGGCCAAGCAGCGCTCTCGGACGCGACCGCGATCGCCGACTGGCGGGGCACCCTCGACTGGTGGGTGGGAGACGACGGGACACTGAGGATGGCGGCCGTCTCGGTCGAGGGGTTGACCCCGGCAGGCTGGCCGGCCGGGCTGCAGGCCACGCTGCAGGCGACCCTCACAGCACGTGCGTCGGCTGCGCCGCCGGCCATCACGGTTCCTGTTTCGTGACGAACCTCGGCTCGCCGGCGCATGACGACCGCGCGGGGACCAAGTGGGACCGCGCCGCCCGGTATCTGAAGATCGCCCGGATCCTGCACCAGCACCGTTCCGGGATCGGTGCCGCGGCAATCGCCGACCTCGTCGGCGTCTCGAAACGCACGGTCTACCGGGATTTGGGCGCGATGGAGCGCGATGCCGGCCTGCCTATCTGGCAGGAAAGCGGCCGGTACGGGCTGGAGCAGGGCGCGTTCCTGCCGCCTCTCGACTTGACGCTTCACGAGGCGATGACGCTGTTCCTCGCCGCGCGCGCCCTCGCAAAGGCCCGCGACGAGTACGACAGTGAGCTAATCGGCGCGTTCGTCAAGCTCGCCGCGGTGCTGCCCGCGGTGCTCGCCGACCATGTGCAGGCGACCGCCGACATCGTTGCCGCACGACCGCCGGATCAGCGGTTCACGCGGGTCTTCCGAACGCTCACCGAGGCGTGGGCACGCGGCCGCGTCGTGGAGATCGCGTACGACACTGCCGCCTACGACCCGTCGCGCGGCGTGCGACGGGCGCGCGTGCGCCCGTATGCCATCGAGCCTTCCGCTCTCACGCACGCCCTATACCTGATCGGCTTCGACGAGGAGCGCGACGGGCAGCGCACCTTTAAGCTCGAACGGATCCGCGACGCGTCGCTCACGGCCGACGCGTTCGACCCAACGGAGGGCGCCGGCACGGCGGCACTCCTGGCGCGCGGCTGGGACGTCATCGCCGACCAGCCGCTGGAAACCGTCGCGATCCGTTTCTCGGCCGAGGTGGCGCGCCGAGTGGCCGAGACGCGCTGGCATGTCAGCCAGGTGCTGGAGCCGCAGGCCGACGGCTCCCTCGTGTGGCGGGGCCGGGTCGCCGGCCTGCACGAAATCCAGGTCTGGGTCCTGGGCTGGGGCGTGGACGCGGAGGTCCTCGAGCCGCCCGAGCTCCGCGCGAACGTAGCCGATCAGCTGCGAGCGGCAGCCTCGCGATACCCTGCCCCGGGCTGACCCGCCACGCGAACCAGTCGCTGAAACCGGTACCGCCAGAGCTCCACGTGCAGCTCCCGCTGGCGTCCACCCGGGAGGCCCACGTGTCGTATGGTCAAGTGAGTCGAGTTGCCGTGGTCAATCGTGTCGAGCGCAACTACAGTCGGCTGTCCGATGGGGTCTCCGTCCCAGTCGAACGAGAACGAGACATGCTGCGGCGGGTTGAACGCCAAGAGGGTGCCAAGCACTCGGGCGTCGCGCATGCGCAGCTAGATCGGTCCGCCCACGCCCGCCGGGAAGTCCGCCCCGTCCAGCCAGCGGGAAAGGCTGTCGGCGGTGGACAGGAGGGGCCACACGTCAGCGCGGAGAGCACGAACCTCCGCCTGGAGCTCGACGCTGTGCCGCTCGTCCACCGAAGCACAGCATACCGAGCACCGGCGGGTCGCCCCAGCGCACCTGCTTCTACCGCGTCTTTGCACCTACAGCGCCTTGACCGCCGTGATCAGCTGCGTCAGGACGTCCTTGGCGTCGCCGAAGAGCATTCCAGTCTTGGGATCCGAGTACAGCAGGTTGTCGATGCCGGCGTAGCCGGGCCGCATGGACCGCTTGACCACGATGATGCTGGCTGCCTCGTCCACGTCGAGGATGGGCATCCCGTAGATGGGGCTCGAGGGATCCGAGCGTGCCGCCGGATTCGTCACGTCGTTGGCCCCCAACACGAGGGCCACGTCTGCCCGCTGGAACTCCGGGTTGATCTCCTCCATCTCCACGAGCTGCGGGTAGGGCACGTTCGCCTCGGCAAGCAGCACGTTCATGTGCCCTGGCATACGGCCCGCCACGGGGTGGATGGCATACTTGATGTCCACGCCGCGCTCCTCAAGTAGCCCGGCGAGCTCGGCCGTGACGTGTTGCGCCTGGGCGACGGCGAGGCCATAGCCCGGCACGATGATCACGTGCTGCGCATAGGCGAGCTGGATCGCCGCATCGTCAACGGTGAGCTCTCGGGCGGAGCCACCGGACGCAGTCGTCGCGGTCGTGGGCACGCCCGAATCGCCCGTGCCGAAGCCGCCCACGATGATGTTGAGGATCGAGCGGTTCATCGCGTCGGCCATGAGCTTGGTGAGGATGCCGCCCGATGCCCCGACAAGCGCGCCAGCGATGATCAACACCGGGTTGTCGATCACAAACCCAGCCATGGCCACCGCGGTTCCCGTGAAGGCATTGAGGAGCGAGATCACGACCGGCATGTCCGCGCCGCCGATGGGGAGCACCATCGTCACGCCAAAAACCAGCGCCGCCAGCAGGAGCAGCACGAGCACCGCCAGGACCTGCCCGACCACGATCAGGTAGAGCGCTGTCGCCAGCGCGACCACCGCGAGGACAACGTTCACCGCCTGGCCGAACGGCAGCTTGACCGGCGTGCCGGTGACGATCCCCTGGAGCTTGCCGGCCGCCAGCAGCGAGCCGGTGAACGTAACCGAACCGATCACGACGTCGAGCACGGTGGCGACGACCTCGGCCGTGCCGAGCGTGTGGGGGCCGACGCCCGCAGCGCGCACGAACTCGTCGACCGCGACGAGCGCGGCGGCACCGCCGCCCATCGCGTTGAACATGCTCACGAGCTGGGGCATCGCGGTCATCTTCACTGTGCGCGCGCTATAAGCGCCCGCCCCGCCGCCGATCGCGATGCCGACCACGATGATCGGCCAGATCAGGGTGCCAGTGGTGCTGACGTCGCCCGCGGCGATCAGCAGCAGCGTGCCGAACACGGCGCCCGCCATCCCGACGGCGGAGAGCTGGTTGCCCCGTCGCGCCGTGGCCGGAGAGTTCATCAGGTGGAGACCCAGCACGAAGCATGCCGCCGCGGCGATGTAGACGAACCGGATAAGCGTGTCGAGCGACATCGCGTCAGGCCTCGGCCTTCGTGCCGCTCTTCGGTGGCGTCGGGCGCTTCTTGAACATCTCGAGCATGCGGTCCGTCACGAGGTAGCCGCCGACCACGTTCATCGTGGCGAAGGCAACGGCGACGACGCTCAGGGCGATGCTGAGCGGGTTGTTCGCGATGGCGGCGATCAGCATGGCGCCGACAAGGACGATCCCATGGATAGAGTTGGCGCCGGACATCAGAGGCGTGTGCAACGTGGCGGGGACTTTGCTGATGACCTCGAACCCGACCAGGATGGCCAGCACGAAGATGGTGAGCGAGGAGAGGAGCTGGTCGACGCTCATGCGGCGGAACCTCCGGTGGCGGAGCCAGCGGCGGGCTCGAGCAGCTTTTTCGTCGCCGCCTGGACCACGTGGCCGTCGTTGGTGATGACGGTCGCCGCGTGCACCTCGTCCGTCGGATCGATGGTGAGCCGTCCGTCCTTGATGAAAGTGAGAAGCAGCGCAGCCAGGTTGCGCGAGTAGAAGAGGCTCGCGCTCCCCGGCATCGACGCCGGCAGGTTCGTGGGGGCGAGGATCGTCACCCCGTTGTCCGTCTCGACCGTTTCGCCGGCCTTCGAGAGCTCGCAATTGCCGCCGAGGTCGCTGGCCGCCATGTCCACGATGATGGAGCCCGGCCTCATGCCGGCCACCGCGGCCACGGTGACGAGAACCGGCGGACGCCGGCCGGGAACCTGCGCGGTCGTGATCACGATGTCCTGCGCGGCGATGTGCCCGTTGAGTTCGTCCTGCTGCGCCTTCTGTTCCTCGGCCGTGAGGGCCCGGGCGTAGCCGCCCTCGCCGGTCGCGTCGGCCACGGACTTCAGCTCGATGAAGGTCGCGCCCACGCTCTGGGCCTGCTCCTTCGTCTCGCGGCGCACGTCGTACGCCTTGACGACGGCGCCCAGCCGGCGAGCCGTGGCGATGGCCTGAAGGCCGGCCACACCGATGCCGAGGACCAGCACGTTCGCCGGCTTCGCGGTCCCGGCGGCTGTGGTGAGCATGGGCAGATACCGACCGTACGCCTCGGCGGCCATGATCACTGCCTTGTAGCCGCCCACGTTGGCCTGCGAGGAGAGGGCATCCATGGTTTGGGCCCGACTGAGAGTGCGGGGGATCGCGTCCAGGCTGATCTCGATCACGCCCCTTGCGGCGAGATCGGCCGCGAGCCTCGGGTCGAGCAGCGGCTGCATGAATCCGACCACGGCCTGGCCTTGCCGCAGCTTCCCGGCCTCGGAAGGCGACGGCTTGTGCACGCGCGCGATGATATCCGCCTGGGCGTACAGCTCGTCGGTCGAGACGATGGTCGCGCCGGCAGCCTCGTACGCGCTGTCGAGGAAGTGGGAACCGAGACCTGCGTCACGCTCGACAATGACCTCGGCACCCGCCTTCTGGATCCTGCCCAGCGTCTCGGGCACGAGCGCCACGCGGCGCTCGCCCGGCGCTGTCTCCCTGGCGACACCAACCTTCATGTACGGACATCCTTGTGCGGTGGCGGGATCGCCACGTCAGGCCCGGAGAAACGACCTGTGGCCCGACACAGCACGCGAATGGCGCGGCGTTTCCGTCCACGAGGCCCTAGCATATGGTACGGGAACGGCCGCCGGACGCAGCAGAACGGGCCGGGCCCAGCCTCGCGGAGCACGCCGCCAGACACGCGTGGCGGTGTCGTCTCCGCCCGGTTCGCCGACGAGGCACGACTAAGTGCGCCGAGAGGGCAGGCTACACTTGGGGCATGCCGCGCCTGCAGTTCGAGGCGGTCAACCTCATCAGCGACCCCATCCACGGGTACATCGAGCTGACGAAACGGCTGACGCCCGACCAGTCGGTGCGGGCCGCTCTTCCCACCGAGGAGGTCGCTGAGGAGGACCTGCTCGACACGCAGTGGCTCCAGCGAATGCGGCGGATCAGCCAGCTGCAGAGTGCGCGCTGGGTTTTCCCCAGCGCCGAACATTCCCGCTTCGTCCACGCGCTCGGGGTGATGCATGAGGCCGGGCTCTGGGGCGCCACGCTGTACCCCACGCTGCGCGACGTTCTCCACGACGGCACGCGATCTGAGGGTGAGGCCTCCGAGCACCCGATCCCGTCGGAGGCACTGGTCGTTGAGACGCTGCGGATCGCCGGCCTGCTGCACGACGTGGGCCACGGCCCCTTCGCCCACTTCTTCGACGAGCACGTCCTGTCGCGCTGGCCCGCGCCGCCGCACCCCAGCCGGGATCCAGGCAAACGCCTGACCCACGAGGACCTGAGCCAGGCCATCGTCGAGCGGGAACTTGCTCCGCTGATCGACGGGCTGCGGCGCGCCCCAGCGGTCGATCCCGAGCGGGCGGCCTTCGCCGAAGGCGAGCGTATCGACCCTCGCTGGATCGGTTTCCTAGTGTCGAAGCCACCTCTGTCCGACCCGACCATGCCGCTGTGGGTTCGACGCCTCCAGCCCCTTTTCTCCGGCATCTTCACGGTCGACAACCTCGACTACGTCCGGCGCGACGCGCTGATTACGGGCGTAGCGTGCGGTCCCGTCGACGCCGACCGGCTCCGCCGGTACGCGTTCATGTCCGACCGCGGGCTGGCCCTGTACGAGCCAGGACTGGGCGCGCTCGAGATGTTTCTCACGGCGCGCCTGTTCATGTACAACACCGTGTACTTCCATCGCACGGTGCGCGCCATCGACCTAGACCTCTCGGAGGCGTTCGGCCCGGCGGTCGAGGCGGTCTTCGGCAACCGCAACCCGCTCGAGGCGCTCGGCGACTACGCCACACTCGATGAGTACGCGCTGCTCCACCAAGCCAGCCTATGGGCACGCGGCGAGCACGTCGAGGACGCTCCCGTCCCAGGCAACGGATGCGTCAGCCCACGGGTAGCCGTGCTGTGGCGCGGGATCCTGCTGCGGCGCCCCACGTGGCGGGCAGTGCTCGAAGTGCGCCACGACTCGCGGGCTGAGGCGGCGCGCGAGCGAGTCGAGAGCGAGTTGCGCACGGCCCTGGGAGCGGCGCTCGAGGCGGATCCCTGCCGGTACCGGTTCGACCTGGCGGACGCCGATGCCCGGCCCCAGAACCCGCTCCTTGCCGGCGGAGGACTTGTGGTCGCACGACGGGACGGGTCGCTCGACGCGGCGCCGCTGGGCGAGCTCCTGGAGCGATTGCCGGCCGTGGTGACGGTCGGCCGGGCCTACGAGCGGTCGGCCTGAGCTCGCAGTGTGGCGATCCCTGACATCGTCCGGCGGCGCGGCGCGACCAGCCGGCTGCCCTCCTTCGCGAGCGTTGCCTCGGCCCAGGCGCGGATCCGCTCCCTCGCCTCCGGTCGCCCGCCGACTAGCAGGCTCTCCGCGAGCACCTCCACCGCTTCGTCGAGGTCCTTGTAGCCCCACGTCGATTCGCTCTCGTACGTGGTGGCCTCGAACGGCAGACTGAGCTGGGCGAGCAGCGCGCACAGATCCCCGAACCCGGGCTGAGGCACCCGCCGTGAAACTCCCGGAACAGCGCGGCTGGAGCCTGTTCGATCCCACTGAGCCGCAGGGTAACCAAGCACGCGCGGCGGGCCGCGGCGAGCAGCGCCTGGACGAACGGCGCGATCTCGTCGACCGGGTAGAGCACGTGGGAGCAGACCACGACATCGTGACGTTCGCTCCCGGAAGCCGCCAGCGGCCATGGCGCCTGTACAACGCGGACGCGATCGGACACCCCTACCTCCGTCGTCCACTCCCTGAGCAGCTCCACCATCGACGAATGTGGCTCGACGACGGTGACAGGACGGCCGGTCAGCGCGACCGGGACGGCGACAGCACCAAACCCGCCACCGACGTCAAGGACCGTGGCTGGCATGGGTTCGGCCCCGGTCGCCCACCGCGCATCGAGCGACTCCGACTCGCTGCATGCCGCGACTACGGCACGCACAAACGCATCGGGCCCGGTGCTGGCCCTGACGGCCGCGTAGTAGCTGGGCGCGCGTCGCCGCCAGTAGGCCGCGGGGTCGGGGCTGTCGGTCCGCAGGCGCTCGAACTGCCCACGCCGGGCACGGACCAGCGCCTGCCAGCGTGTCGCGGCATCCCAGAGGAGCGCCGGGCTGGCGGACGACGACGAGTCGTCGGCACCCATGCGCGCATCATGCGCCTTGCACGAGCGCGTGCCCTGTCCGACCATGCCGCTATGCCAGAGCTGCCCGAGATCCAGGCGATGGCGGCGTTCGTCGAGTCGAAGGCGCGCGGCCGCCAGATCGCGCGCATCGAGATGCTGTCGTTTGCCGCGCTCAAGACCGTCGATCCGCCGATATCCGCACTCGTCGGCCGGAGGATCCGAGCGTGTGGCCGGCGCGGCAAGTTCTTGCTTGTGGAGACGGTAGAGGATGAGGCCTCGGACGCTGGAACCACCCGAACCCCGCTCTGGCTCGTCGTGCACTTCGCGCGGGCCGGCTGGCTCCACTGGCGCGATGCGTCGGCGGCACCCCGAGGACGGAGCGGGACGGGCCCGGCGCGGGCGAGGCAGGACTCGTTGTCGACCGTGGGTGCCTCGCCGGAGCTGCGGGCCGTACCGCGAGCCGCGGCCACGCGGCCCAGTATGCGCGGCGGGCCGCTGGCAATGCGGGTGACGCTCGACGACGGCTCCGGCTTCGACCTGACCGAGGCCGGGACGCAGAAGCGACTCGCAGTCCACCTGGTTCGCACGCCGGAGGCGGTCGAAAGCATCGCCCGGCTGGGCCTCGAACCCCTGGACCCGTCGTTCGACGCCGAGGCACTCGGCCGCCTGCTCGCGGGCCGGACCGCGCAGCTCAAGCACCTCATGGCCGACCAGTCGGTGATCGCGGGCGTGGGGAACGCCTACTCGGACGAGGCCCTGCATGCCGCCCGGCTCTCGCCTTTCCGGCCTGCCGGGAACCTGTCGGTCGACGAGGTGGCGCGGCTGCACCGGGCGCTGCGCGACGTGCTCGGGGAGGCGCTGGTGCGCAACAATGGGCTGCCGGCGTCTTCCCTGAAGGACGAGAAGCGTTCGGCGATGCGGGTGCACGGCCGGACCGGCCTGCCGTGCCCGGTCTGCGGGGATACCGTGCGCGAGGTGGCGTTCGCCGACCGGACGCTGCAGTACTGCCCGACCTGCCAGACGGGTGGCCGGCCGCTGGCCGATCGGCGTCTCTCGCGGCTCCTGCGCTAGCGCGTCCCCGCCTGCCAGACGGGTGGCCGGCCGCTGGCCGACCGATCAGACTCGGGTGACGGACCCGGTGGACCCCTCATCGCCCGGCAGCAGCACGAATGCCCCCTCGACCTGCCCCCCTTTCAGCCGCACGAACGCGTCCCCTGCGTCGGCGAGCGGAAGTGGCTCGGGAGCGGTTCGGATCGGGATCTCAGCGGCAAGCGCGAGGAACTCACGCGCGTCCTGACGCGTGAAATTCGCGACGCTGCGCAGCGAGCGCTCCAGCCACAGCAGGTCGTACGAGAACTCCGGGATCCGGTCGAGGTGGATCGCGTTGATCGCAACCATGCCGCCACGGTCCAGCGCCCGCAGCGCCGCGACCACGACGTCGCCGGCGGGGGCAAACGTCACGGCTGAGTCCAGCGGAACCGGGGGGACGTCGTTGTACCCGCCCGCCCACGTCGCTCCCAGGTCGAGCGCCCGGCGCCGTTCCGGCTCTGACCGGGTGCACACGTAGACTTCGCAGTCCCAGTGGACGGCGACCTGGATGGCGAGGGACGCGGACGCCCCGAAGCCGTACAGGCCGAGGCGCCCCCCGGGCCGGATGCCGGCGACCTTGAGCGCACGGTACCCGATGACGCCACCGCATAGCAGCGGAGCCGCGTCGACGTCGGAGAAGGCCTCTGGCAACCGGAGGGCAAAGTCCGCGCGCGCGGTCATCCGCTCCGCGAAGCCGCCGTCGCGATCCCACCCAGTGAACACTGCGTCCGGGCACAGGTTCTCCCGGCCCGTCAGGCAGAACTCGCAGTGCCCGCACGCGCCAGCGAGCCACGCCACCCCCGCGCGATCTCCGACCTGCCATCCCTCGACTCCTGCCGCGACCGCCTCGACCACTCCCACGACCTGGTGACCCGGCACGATCGGCAGGCGCCGGGCGAGAACGTCGCCCTCGGCGATCTGGAGGTCCGTCCGACAGACACCGCACGCCGACACCCTGAGCAGCAACTCGCCAGGAGCCGGGCGCGGAGTAGGGACGTCGACGGGGTGGAGAGGGGCTTCGGCGACGAGGGCCGGTCGCTCGACGACGAGTGCGTGCATGGGTGGACTATCGGCCTCAGGCCCGGGCCGTGCAAGACCCCGGAGTGCGCGCTCATCGAGGGTGACGCACCTCGCGGCTGTCCTGCCTGCGTCGCGGGGGTGACGTTCAGGCGCCACATAGACGCGTTCCGGGGCGCGCCCGTCGCACGACCGAGGGCCGAACGGGCCTCCCCGGGCGTGTCACGGGCGCACATACTTATTGCCAGTACGCCGACGCGCATCGCGCCGCCGTCCCGTGTTGATGGGCGGAGCGACTGGGAGGAGCACGCCGCGTGGCGATCGACCGACGCTTTCTGAACTGGGGCATCTTCTTCATCGCACTGGGCGCCGTCCCGCTGCTCGTCCAGCAAGGGATCGTGAGTCACGCCAGCGCCGGAGAGGCCTGGCGCCTGTGGCCCCTGATCATCGTGGGCATTGGCGTCGGCATCCTGCTGCGCCATACGCCGGCCGCGCTGGCTGGTGGGGTCGTCGTGGCAGCCACGTTCGGGATCGTTTTCGGTGGCCTGCTGACCTCCGGTCCGGACTTTGGCAGCATCACCGGGTGCGGGAACCCGAACGGCAGCGTCGGCACCGTCACCAGCCAGGACAACGGGACGTTCCCGGGCTCCGCGAGTGCCCAGATCCAGATGACCTGCGGGGTGCTCGATGTGTCCACCGCCCCGGGCAACGGCTGGTCGTTCGAGGGCCGAGACCCAGAGGGCGGCGGCGCCACGCTCGTCCAGAGTCCCTCGTCGCTGGGCCTCTCGGCGCCGGCTCAGTCCAGCGCCTTCTGGAGCATAGGCGGCAACCACAACCGGAACTGGCAGGTCAGCCTCCCGGAAGATCCGACGCTCGACCTCGGCGTCGGCGTCAACGCGGGGTCTGCCCAGGTTGACCTTGCCGGCGCGCACCTCTCTCGCCTCGATGCCGAGATCAACGCCGCGGATGTGCGCCTCGACCTCTCCAGCACGTCTGTGCCGTCGATCCAGGTCCACGTCAACGCCGGCTCGGGCCACGTCGTGCTTCCGGCGGCGTCGAGCGCTACGGGATCGCTCAGCGTGAACGTGGGGTCACTCGACGTCTGCCTGTCATCGAGGAGCGGCCTGCGGATCCATTCGTCGGGTGCGCTGGCGTCGACCACCCTGTCGACCGCAGGGTCGTGGAACGGCGACACCTGGACGAGCGACAACTTCGCGGGCGCGACATACCGGATCGACCTGCAGGTCGATGCCAACCTCGCGTCCGTCACCGTGAACCCGGCTGGGGGATGTAGATGAACGATCGCCTATACCGGTCCGCAACCGACCGTGTCTTCTCGGGCCTCTGCGGGGGCATGGCCGACCATTTCGATCTCGACCCGGCGCTGGTCAGGCTGGGCTGGGTCGTGCTCGACATCCTGACCGGCATCTTCCCGCTGCTGGTCGTGTACATCGTCATGGCGATCGTCGTGCCCGAGGAGCCCCTGGTGGGCGCGCCGGGCCCCTGGCCGGACTGGAGCGGACTGCAGTGGGGCCACGCTCCCGGTGCCCCGCAGGCTCCGACAGCCGAACCCGGGGGCAGCCCGAGCGCCAGCTCGGGGGTCGAGGCCCCAAATGAGACCGACACGCCCGCGCAGCCGGATGCCGGGAGCGCGCACGGCGGCGCGGACCAGAGCGGTGGCGCGTGGGGGCCCTGGGGATCTCCCCCGCCGATCGGCGCGGACTGGCGCACGGTCCGGGCCTACACCCGCGCCCAGCGACGAGCGCAGCACGCCTACTGGCGATCGCAGCGCCGAGGCGGCGACGGGAGCACGGCCGGGCTCGTGATCGGGGTGATCCTCGTGGCGATCGGCGGACTCTTCCTCCTCCGCCAGACCGTGCCGGGGTTCGATACAGCTCTCTTCTGGCCTGTCGTCCTAATCGTGCTCGGTGCGCTGCTGCTCGGCGGAGCCTTCCGTCGCTAGCTCGACGCTGTTAGCAACGGACCGAATCGCGGCCCGCGGACTACAAGGAACGCGCGAGGATCTCAACCAGCTCCTCTAGCGTCAGCCGGACCGGATTGGCCTGCATGCTGCTGGCTGTCGTGGCCGCGGCGACCAGGTCGGGGAAATCGACTGGCCGCATGCCGTACGAGGCCAGGCCGGGGACAGCGAGAGCGTCGACTAGGCCAGCCAGCCACGCGACGAGGTCGCTCGCGCACGCGCGGGCATCGGCCAGCAGCGTGCGAGCGACCTCGTCGTAGCGGGTGAGCGCGGCGGAGCCGGCCGCTCGTTCCCGGAGGGCGGCGACGTTGACGGCCACCGCCGCCGGGAGCAGGCGGCCGCAGACCGCTCCGTGCGGCGCGCTATAGCGGCCGCCGATCGGACCGGCGAACCCGTGCACGGCGCCGAGTCCGGCATTCGCGAGGGCGAGCCCGCCAAAGAGGGCGGCAAGCGACATGTCCTCGCGCGCGCCCGGCACGGGCACCCCCGTGGCGGCAGCGTCAAACGCGTCGCGGAGCGAGCGGCCCGCTCGGATCATGCCTTCGCGGCAGACGGCGTCCGTGAGAGGGTTCGCCCGCGACGAGGTGAACGGCTCGACTAGTTGCGTCAACGCGTCCAGGCCGGAGCTCGCGGTGACCGCCGGAGGCAGCCCATAGGTCAGCTCGGGATCCACAAGCGCGACCCGGGCCAGCATCAACGGGCTGCGTAGGCTCGCCTTGACCCGGTGGCGGGGAGACGCGAGCACGGCGTTCCGCGTCACCTCGCTTCCCGTGCCGGCGGTGGTGGGGATGGCGATCCACGGCACGGATGGGCGGTCGAGCGGCCGTCCCTTGCCGATCACCTCCAGGTGGTCGAGCAGATCCCCACCGTTGCCGAGCATCGCCGCGATCGCCTTTGCGGAGTCGATGGCGCTGCCGCCGCCGAACCCGACTACCACGTCGCAGTCTGCCGAGCGAGCCCGGTCGATCCCGTCGCGGACGAGGTCGACGGTGGGCTCGCCGGACACTCCGAAGCGCTCGTGACGGACACCGTGAGCGTCCAGCAGCTTGGCTAGGCGCCCCGCCCGTTCCGTCGACGCGCCCGTCACGAGCAGCCCGCGGCTGCCCAGGGCCGCGGTGATCTCGCCGGCACGGCGCAGGCATCCCGGGCCAAACACGATGCGGGTCGCGGTGACGAACTCGAACTGCACCCGACGAGGCTAGCTCGGATGGAGTCGGCCGGCGCAGGGACCTGCGTCCACGCGTGACATGCTCACCCTGCGTCGCCGAGGGGCAAGCGCCGAAACACGGCGAGGATCGGTGGCAGGCGAACTGGGGTCGCCGCGGACTCGCGGATGAAGACGCGGACCCACGCGTCGCCGGCGTCACCGGCGCGGTACGGCGCGTCGAGGCGGTGCGCCGACAGCGAGGCGAAGCCGAGGTGCGCGGCGGCGGCGGCGAGCGTGCGACCCTCGCCCAAGTACCCCCTGCTCGCCGTACACCAGTCCGTCGTGCGGAGGAGCGCGCCGAGGCGTTGGCGGCGGGACGCGAAGCGGACGCACGCCAGG
This sequence comes from Candidatus Limnocylindrales bacterium, assembly GCA_052144055.1. Classification (GTDB taxonomy): domain Bacteria; phylum Chloroflexota; class Limnocylindria; order Limnocylindrales; family CSP1-4; genus JAJYNJ01. The sequence goes on along the minus strand of JBKQRF010000076.1, from coordinate 672 downwards.
CGGCGCCCAGAGGCCCAAAGCAGGTCCGTCGCGACGAATGCGGGCCGCCCAGGCCGCTGCCCGCTCCCGAGCAGGCGTTGCCGCAGGAGACCAGGATCCGGCCGGCCGGCCTTATCGAGCACTAAGACGGTGCCGTCGAGGATCACATCAGATGCATCAACCTGGCGCGGCAGGTCAGAGAGCTCCGGGAACGCGCCCAGGACGTCCACCAGCTCCACAGCCTGAAGGCGCAGCCCGCCGCGCTCGACGAACGCAATGACGCGGATGCCCGGCCACCACGGCTCGAAGAGGTAGGCGGCATCGTCGAACGGTGGCGGCCCGTCGGCCGCGACCATAGGTCGGACTCGCCGGGGCAGACGGGACGCCGCGGCGGGTCCGACCAGGCCCAGGCCCAGCGTGGAGCTCAGGCCGTCTTGCGTCGCTGCGTCCCTCGCGGGGTGGCAGACGGCGCCGCGGCTGCCCTCTCTGCCATCGACGCTTTCGTCGCCGCACCCCGCTCGACAAGGACGCGAACGGGTTCCGCAACCCTGGCGGCCCGGGCTGCCGCGACGCTTGCCTCGAGGGCAGCCATCAGGTCAATCACGGTCCTTTCCTCAGCCGCGGCCTCGGGAACGAGCGTCTGCCGGCCAGATACCTTCGCGTCGATGATCGCCATCAGGGCGTCACGGTAGT
>JBKQRF010000075.1:0-7866 GCA_052144055.1 Candidatus Limnocylindrales bacterium | reverse complement strand
TTCCTCGACGAGCCGACCGCCGGGCTCGATCCCATCGCAGCGGTCGCGCTACGCGACGACCTGACGGGCCTAGCGCGGCGCGAAGGCGTCACTGTCTTCCTGACGACGCATAACCTCAGTGAGGCGGAGAAGCTCTGCGACCAGGTGGCGGTGATCCGCTCCGGCCGCCTGCTGGCGGTTGGTCGGCCGGACGAGCTGCGGGGCCGCTTGCGACGCGACCGGATGGAAGTCACGGGCCACGGGCTCGATGCCAGGGTTGTCGCGCTGCTGGCAGCCGAACCGGCCGTCGAATCGGCGGAAGCCGGGGAGGGCCGACTGACGCTGCGGCTCCGCGACGGGTACGACACAGCACCGCTCGTCGCACTCCTGGTGCGCGAGGGCGTTGCGATCGACGAGGTACGCAAGGGTGGAGCCGACCTCGAGGAGGCGTTCATGGCGCTCGTGGGGAACGAGACGTGATCGTTCGAGGCCACACATGATCGCGAACCACGTCACATGATCGGCGACATCCTCACGATCGCTTGGAAGGACTTGCGCGAGGTGCTGCTGCAGGCCGGAACGCTGCGCCGGTCGCTGCGCGGCCTGCTGTTCTCGTTCCTGATCTTCGGCGTGTTCCTCCCGCTGCAGATCGGCCCGGACCTGGTGCGACAGCCGGCCGCGATCCTGCCGTTCGCCTGGGTGCCCCTGCTGCTCGCGAGCGGCATGGTCGCCGACGGGATCGCCGGCGAGCGCGAGCGCCACACGCTGGAGACGCTGCTCGCGAGCCGGCTCTCGGACCGGGCCATCCTGCTCGGCAAGGTCGTGGCTGCGATCGCTTACGGCTGGGGCTTCATGCTGGTCAGCGCGGCGGTCGGCCTCGTCACGGTCAACGTCGTGAACGCGGGCCACGGCCTACTTTTGTACGCGCCGGGGGCGCTCGCGCTCCTGGGGGTATTTGGCCTGCTTGGCGCCGGTCTTGTCGCGTGCGGCGGCGCGCTCGTGGCGCTGCGGGCACCCACCGTCCGGCAGGCGGCCCAGAACATGAACCTGGCGATCTTCGCGGTCGTGCTGATCCCGGTCCTGGGGCTGCAGGTGCTGCCGGTCGACGTGCGTCGTCAGGTGTTCACGACGCTGGGGGGGCTCGACTGGCTGACGATAGGGGTAGGGGCGGCGGCGATCCTGACGGTGGCCGACCTCCTCCTGCTCACGGCTGCCATGGCGCGGTTCCAGCGGGCGCGGCTGATCCTGGACTGATCGCCCCAGCGTGCTCCCCGACCCGGTCGTTTGCTTTGCCAGTACCGAACGGACGTTCTATACTGGCAGGCTGTTCGAAGGACAGGCATGCCGCGGTACGCTGAGCTCCACTGCCACACCGAGTTCTCGTTCCTCGACGGCGCGTCGTCTGTCGACGACCTCGTCGGTCGTGCGGCGCAGCTTGGCATGGGGGCGCTCGCGGTCACGGACCACCAGGGCCTGTACGGCGCGGTCCGGTTTGTCACCGCGGCCCGGACAGCGGATCTCCACGCCGTCGTCGGCGTGGAGATCGAACTGCTCGATGCGGCGGCTGCGGATCCGCAGGGGATCGTGGTGCCGGCCAGACGTCGTGGAAGGGTGCTGCTGCAGGCCGGGACAGTGTGGGAGTCGTGGGAGGCCGGTGCCTCGGCGACCGAGCGACCGGAGACCGGGCACGAGGCGGGAGCAGATGGCTCGCCCGGACGGATCGAATCGGGACGCCCAGTCCGTCCCCGGGCCGAGCGCCTCCGTCTCCCCGGACGCCGCGATCCGGTGCGCAAGGACCTGCGCGCTGTGGGCGACGGCCAGCGCGGCCCGCACCTCGTGCTGCTCGCCCGCGACCAGGCCGGATACCGCAGCCTCTCGCGGCTGGTCAGCGCGGCGAATCTCGCCGGCTCCAAGGGAGTGCCGCGGTTCACACACGCGCTGCTCGAGCGCCACGCGGAGGGGATCGTGGCGCTCTCCGGGTGCCGGCACGGCGAGATCGCACGCAGGCTACTGGCGGGCGATCGGGAGGGCGCGGCGCAGGTCGCGGAGCGCTACGCGCGGCTGTTCGGCGGGGGCCCGGGCGTCCGGAACGGTCGAGTCGGCCCGTGCGGTCTCCGGGCACGCCATGTCTGCGGTGGCATCGGCGGATTCGTCCTTGAGCTCCAGCACCACCTGCTGCCGGACGACGACTGGCTCTTGGCCGAGACGGTGCGGCTGGCCAGGGAGCTTGGCCTCCCGGTTGCCGTCACGAACGACGTCCACTACGCGTTCCCCGAGGACCGCGAGCTGCAGGACGTGATGGTGGCGATCCGCCACGGCCTGACGCTCGACGAGAGCGCACACCTGCGCCGCCCGAACGGCGAGTTCCACCTGAAGCCGGCAAGCGCTCTGCTCACGCTGCCGCCGAATGACGCGGACGCGGATCCCGGGATCCGGCGGGCCTGGGCGGAGGGGATGAGGACTGCGGCGGAGCTCGCTGACGCCTGCCGGGTCGACCTCGGGTTCGAGCAATACCGGTTCCCCGCGTTCGAGGTCCCGAAGGGCGAGACGCCGTTCAGCCACCTCGAGGCGCTCTGTCGCGAGGGAGTGCGGAGAAGGTACCACCCGCTCACTCCGCGCGTGCTCTCGCAACTCGCCCACGAGCTCGACGTGATCGAGCGGACGGGGCTCGCTGAGTTCTTCCTGATCTGCTGGGACCTGATGCAGTTCGCCAGAGAGCGCGGCATCCCGGCTCAGGGAAGGGGGAGCGCGGGCGACTCGATCGTTGCGTACGTGCTGGGGATCACGCGGGTCGACCCCATCCGCCACAACCTGCTGTTCGAGCGGTTCATCAACGAAGGACGCACGAGCTACCCGGACGTGGACATCGACTTCGCGTCGTCGCGGCGCGAGGAGGTGATCCGGTACGTCTACGATCGGTACGGCCCAGAGCACACCGGCATGGTCTGCAACGTGATCACGTACCGGGCGCGGTCGGCGGTGCGCGAGGTGGGGTACGCGCTGGGGTTCCCGAGGACGCTGGTCGATCGAGTGGCGAAGGCGCTCGAGACGTACGACTCCGTGATGGTCCGGCGCGACTTGGAGGCTGAGGGAGGCTTCGCGGAGTTCTTCGTTTCAGCACTCACTGCCGGCGACCACGGGGAGACGGAGCGGCTGGCCGCCGGGCTGGACGAGAGGGGGGACCGTGCCGCCGACCCGGGACGCCAGTCGAGCGGGAGCCGTCCCGGCGGCTCCGAGGTTCCAGCGCAGGCGCTCGCGGCTTCGACCGGGTTCGTGGATGGGATGGGCCAGCTCAACCATGCGCGCGGCGGGCGCTGGCGACGGTCCACGTCCGACGACGAGGGAGGCCCGGGCGACACCCAGGTGAGCGTCGCGTGGCTACAGGCGGAGCGCGAGCATGGCCCGGCACGCGCCCTGGAGGCGATGGGCCGCGGATCGGCCGTGCCCGGCCCAGGGCGCGGAGCGGCCAGACACAGGCCTGGGACCCCGCTCGCGTCGGGCACCATCGGCGGGCGGCGGATCGATCCGGGGAGCGGCGTGCTCCTGCCGCCCGAACGGAGAATCGACCGGGCCGGCGCCGGCGCAACCGTCAGCACCAAAGCAGGATCCACGGCCGGCACCGCGCCCCGCTCTAGCGTCGCCCGCCTCGAGCCTGAGCTGGCATCCGGGAGCAGGCCGGGCACCACTGTCGGGCTGTCGCCGTGGGATCGCTGGCTCGAGCTGTGCACACGGATCGACGGCCGCCCCCGGCACCTCGGCATCCACGTCGGCGGCATGCTCGTCACCGCCGTCCCCCTCGTCGAGATTGCGCCCTTGGAACGCGCCACCATGCCCGGCCGCGTCGTCATCCAGTTCGACAAGCGCGACGTCGAGACGATGAAACTGATCAAGCTTGACCTGCTCGGCCTGCGCATGCTCTCGGCGATGGGCGACGCCCTGCGTGATGTCGCCGCCGACTGCGGCGTGGTGCTCGACCTAGACCGGCTGCCCGAGGACCTGCCGGACGTCTTCCGCATGATCCGCGCCGCCGACACGACTGGCGTCTTCCAAATCGAGTCGCGGGCGCAGATGCAGACGCTGCCGAAGTCCGTGCCCGCGACCCTCGACGACCTGGTGGTTGAGGTGGCGATCATCCGGCCGGGTCCGATCCAGGGCAACGCCGTGCACCCGTACCTGCGTCGGCGTCAGGGGATCGAGCCCGTCTCGTACCTCCACCCGAGCCTTGAGCCCGTCCTGCGCGAGACGCTCGGCGTGATCCTGTACCAGGAGCAGGTCATGGAGATCGCCATCAGGGTCGCCGGGTTCAGCGCCGCCGAGTCGGACGGGTTTCGGCGCGCCATGGGTACGTGGCGCTCCAGCCGTGAGATGGAGAAGCTCCACCGGCGATTCGTGGACGGGTGCCAGGAAGTGAGCGGCCTGGCAGACGAGCAGGCGGAGGAGCTGTTCCGGCAGGTCGCGGCGTTCGCCAGCTTCGGCTTCAACAAAAGCCATGCCGCCGCGTTTGCCCGGACGGCGTACGAGTCGGCGTTTCTGAAGCTCTACTATCCAGCGCAGTTCACAGCGGGACTCATCAACAACCAGCCGATGGGCTTCTACCCGGTCGAGGTGCTGATCAACGATGCCAAACGACACGGAGTGGCGATCCTGCCGGTCGACCTGAACCGAAGCCGCTACCGCACGACGACCGAGTGGGTGGGGGTGCCGAGCGAGCCGCTTCCCTTGGGGCGCGGGATCGAGCGACGCCCGCGCGTGGTCCCATCGTCAGGGTGTGTGATTCCCGACGCCCGCACACGCCGGCAGCTGGCGGCCGAGTCGGCGCAGGGGTACGGGATCAGGCTCGGGCTGCACCTAGTAAAGGGCATCGGCGAGGAACATGCGGAGGCACTGGACGGAGAGCTGGAGCGTGGTCCGTACCGTTCGCTGGCCGACGTCGTGGCACGGACCGGGCTCGCCGAGGAGATGATCGAGCGGCTGATCCGGGCGGGCGCGCTCGACTCGCTAGGCCGGCCGCGACGGGAGTTGCTCTGGCAGCTGCGCGAGGTGGTGGCGTCGACTGGTCGCGAGGGGCGGGACGACCGGCGGATCGAGCCCCGGGTCCTCGATCTCCGGCTGCCGCCGACCGACGCGCCCGATCTGACCCCGCCCACCGAGGTCGAGAGACTGGCCGACAGCTACGCCATCCTCTCGCTCGACGCGCGCCGGCAGGTAATCGAACTGTTCCGCCCGGTGCTGGACCAGCTCGGCGTGACCCCTAACGCACGCCTCTCGGACCTGAGTCCAGGCCGCGTCCGGATCGCTGGCCTGGTCGTGACCAGGCAGCATCCCATGACCGCGCGGGGTACCGTCTTCCTCGCGCTCGAGGACGAGACGGCGATGGCCAACGTCACGCTGTGGCCCGACCAGTGGAACCGGTTTCGCTCAGTCGTGCGACGGCACGCGCTTCTGCTGGTCGATGGCGCGCTGCAGCGGGAGGCGAGCGTCGTGAACGTGGTAGCGCACGAGGTCCGAGCAATGTCGGACGTCGTGCGGGCCGCTGGGGGTCCCGAATCGCTGAACGACGCCCGCCCTCAGGGCTACTTGGGCATGCGGCGAGGTTGAGCTCAGCGAGCGCGCTTCGGTTCCGGTCGCCTGGCATCGCGACGTTGGGCGCGCTTACGCGCCTCGGCGGCCTCCCGGCTGCGTGCTTGCGACCGGCGGAGGAAGTCCCGGTACCAAAACGCGAACCAGCCGAAGACCGCGCCGGTCAGGACGAACTGGACGGCCTGCCAGGCGCAATACAAGAGGCGCTGCGTCACGCTCATTGTGTCCAGCGATCCGAACATGCCGAGCAGGCCCAGGGCGAGCACAGTGAACAGCACTGACGTCGCGATGCCCAGGATCGCGCCGAACAGGTAGGCGCCCCGGGGAGCCAAGAAGCCGACCGCGAAGAACAGCAGCGTCGGCTGCAGGAACGCGAGCTGGACATACAGCGACGCGATGCCGCTTCCGCCACCGACCTGGCTCTTGGGAAGCACCACTGCCACGCCGACGGCAACCAGGAGCAGCCCGTACGGGAGGAGGATCAAGGGCTTCGCGCGCGTCACCGCTGGGATCGCCCGGAGATCGGCGCGCAGGTCCGGCCTGTGCATCTGCCCGATTGCCCGGCGGGCGCTCTCCACCAGCGACGTTGCGGGTGCAGCCGGAGCTGGCGAGACCGTGGACGCGGTGTCGGTCTCCGCCGCCTGCTCTGCCTGCGTCGCGCGGTAACGCCGTCGAGCCTCGGCGCGCTCGGTCCTCTTTGCGCGGGCCAACGATCGACTCCTTTACTCTGCGGCTGGTCGCTGACGCGGGGTCGGCGGCTCCTGCGCGCGCTCGGATCATCCGGGGCGACGGTGCTCGGCCGGCTCCGTGCATGGTACGCCGAAGCGGGTGGTGAGCGGCGATGGAACCGTGGTGTGGAGAGCGACGCGCTACACGGTGCCACCGCCGGCCCCCGGAAGGTGGAGCCACAGATCGCCGGACCTCTCCGCCGCAATCCTTCCCGCATTGAGCGCTCGTCTCGAGCTCCGTGCTCGCGCTCGCCCTCAGTGGACTCGCGATGGAAGCTCGTACGCGGCTTTCACACCTGCGTAGCCACCGTCGGCACCGCTCTTCGTGCGCGAGATCGGGCCAGGGTAGCCGGCGCGTCCGACGAGTTCATCGAGCTGTCCCACGCCTGGTGCGTACCCGCGGATCCGGCCCGCCGCGGGATCGCCTGCGTGACGCCCCTGGGCGCCTGGTCGGCACGTTCTGCCCGCTCGAAGTGCTGGTTCGCTTGACGCTCGCGTTTCCGCTTCTCTATGCTCGGTGGCAACTCCGCAGTTCGAGGCGGAGGCGGCACGAGGAACGTTGACTTGCCGAGCGCGGATCCCCGAGTCGCGCTGCCCGAGACGGAGCGCCAGTATCACATCGATCTCGCCCCCGGCGAGCTCGCGGAGTACATCCTTCTGCCCGGCGATCCAGATCGTATCGAGCTCATCGCGTCCAGGTTCGATGACATCGAGGTCAGGCGCCGCCACCGCGAGTTCGTGACCGTCACGGGCACCTACCATGGCGTGCGGGTGTCGGCGGTTTCCACGGGTATCGGCACGGATAACGTGGAGATCGTGCTTGCCGAGATCCTGGCCCTGACGTCGCAACCCACGTTTGTCCGTGTCGGCTCCTGCGGCGTGCTGCGCGAGGACATCGGCGTCGGGGATCTCGTGGTTACGTCTGGCGCCGTACGGCTCGAGGCCACCACGGCCTACTACGTCCACGAGGGTTACCCGGCCGTCGCGGACTACGGTGCGGTAGCGGCGTTGCTAGAGGCCGCGGCCCGCTGTAACAAGCGGGCTCACCTCGGCATCACGGCGACCGCGCCGGGGTTCTACGGCGCGCAGGGACGGCCCATTCCTCGGCTGTCGATCCGATACCCGGATCTCGCGGAGGAGATGCGCCGACAGGGCGTCGTGAACTTTGAGATGGAAGGCTCGGCGGTCCTTGTGCTCGCCGGGCTCGCCGGGTGCCGCGCAGGCGTGGTCTGCACGGCCTTCGCGCAGCGGACAACGGGAGAGTTCCTGCAGGGGGAGGCGAGGGAGCGAGCAGAGTCCGACTGCATCGACGTGGGCCTTGAGGCCCTGATGATCCTGTCTGAGATGGACCGTCAGGTCCACGAGGCGGGAGCGACGCGCTGGCGCCCCGGACTCTGGTCCGCGGGTTCCGGCGCGTGAGCCTTGGATCGGGCGACGACCACCGGCGTTGTCGGGGGGCGTCACGAGCGCCGGATCGACCGGAGAGAGGAGACCCCAATGGCTGAGGCGTATTGCGTCAAGTGCAAGGCCAAGCGCGAGGTCAAGAACCCCGAGCAGATCACCATGAAGAACGGCAAGC
>JBKQRF010000074.1:0-15094 GCA_052144055.1 Candidatus Limnocylindrales bacterium | reverse complement strand
ACTACCGTGACGCCCTGATGGCGATCATCGACGCGAAGGTATCTGGCCGGCAGACGCTCGTTCCCGAGGCCGCGGCTGAGGAAAGGACCGTGATTGACCTGATGGCTGCCCTCGAGGCAAGCGTCGCTGCTGCTCGGGCGGCCAGGGCCGCCCTGCCGGTGCGCTTGGTCGCGGCCGCCAGCACGGACGAGGCAGCGACACCCGGCGAGGAACCGGCTACGAAGAGCGCGCGCCGAAGCGAACGAAGGCGCAAGACGGCGTAGACGCCGGGACATCTGCAGGGTCGGGTCGCGCCTCAACGTTGGCTGCCCCGCCGGGGAGCTCGTGCTTGGACTCCTCCGTGCTCCCCGGGCGGGACGCTGCCCGGCTTACACGCTCACCGGGCACTGGTGAGTCTACGCCCGTTGTCCACTATTTCCGAGCGGTTTGGTCGGATATCGACACGCTCGCTGCGGGGTGTGGACTGCTGCCGGATGCGGGACTGCCGAGCGGCCCGCCTAGGTCTGCCGATGCCGTTCGATGTCCACCGCGAAGTCCACCAGCGTCTGGCGGATCAGGACGTCCGACTCAGCTATGAACCGCTCAAGGCGGGCCTGCTCGACCTCGCTGGCGACACCATGCACGAGGCGCCCGGCGAGCCGACGCAGCGCCTGCAAGAGCTGCCGGTAGCCGAGATCCCCGTATTCCTCGCCCGTCAGCGGGTTGACGTCGCTCAGGATCGTCTGCAGGCGGTCCTCGATGCACGCCCGCAGTTCCTCGTCGGGTGCAGTCATGGGCGGAGGTCCTCCCCGATCAGCAGCGCCCCGCCACGAACTTGTCGTAGCTGCCGCGACGGGGCGCGTCAGGATTGTAGGCGGCAGGGCTTCGAGCCCCCTCGTTGGACGCTGCCACCGTACAGTCGAACATCGTGACGGGTCCCTCGAGCCACTTCTACCGGGCGCGACAGGCCCCTTGGACTCTGTCCTGATGGTCGTCGCCCTGCGAGGCTGTGCGGCGTCTCCCTTGCACCTCCGGGACCGGTCTTGCTGTCGCGGCCCCGGTTCCGCCGTGTCAGGCCGCACGGTGCGAATCTCCCGCCGCGTCTCCGTCTCCTCGGACAACGTCGGGGGCGTGACGAACCGAGGCGATGCCCTGACGCGCGCCCTCGGTTCGTCTGATGTTGGTCGGCGGCTCGGCGCACGGAGGGGACGGCTGCACGCTTCCCGGATACGGCCGAGCTCGATTCTGCCGGTGGTCGCCGGCTCAGCAGCTGAGCCATTCGCGGGAGCCGCGTCGGCTCTGCGTGACCCCTACCACTCGTACTGGACCGCAGCGCGGGACTCCGTGATCGGTCGGGTGCAGCGATTTATGAAGTCCACGTGGGCCGGATGCTGTTGGTACGCGAGATAGTCCGCCCGCGAGTCGAAGTCAGCCACGATCGCGAGGTCGTAGTTGCCCTCCGCCACGCCGGCATCCGGACCGTAGATGTAGTTGCGAATCAGGGGGATCGCGGCGGGCAGCCCGGCCAGCCCTTCCTGCACGGCGGCCTTCTGCTCCACGGTGGCGTCAGGGCGGTACTTCAAGAGCACGACGTGACGGAACATCCCCTCCTCCCTCTACACACGCCACCTTAGACCGCGGGACTCCTGATTGCCGAGCTGTGATCCTGCCTGGTCCTATCACCTGTCGTTGGTGATGTTGCCTCTGCGCGATCGGACCCCGACCCCTGCCCTCCTAGCCCACGGCCACGACCAGCACAGACTCCGCAGCCGGGTCGAACGCGATGAACAGCTGTCACAACCTTAATCGTGGGAATTAGGCGGGGTGATTGCACGGGGCCGTACGCTTCGGGCTTATCGATGTAAAGCCGGCCGGCCGCCGATGATGTCCGTGGAGGGTCAACGGTGACACGCCAGTTCGTTCGCACCGACCAGGCCCCCACAAACCCGCACTACGCTCAGGCCGTGCAGGCGGCGGGGCTCATCTTCGTGGCCGGGCAAGGCCCCTTCGACCCCGTCTCCGGCGCCATCGTCGGGACGACCATCCAAGAGCAGACCCGGCAGTGCTTGACGAACATCCAGGCCATCCTCGATGCGGCCGGCAGTTCGCTCGACAAGACCGTGAGCATGACCTTCATCCTCGGCGACCCTGCCGACTTCGCGGGCTTGAACGAAGAGTGGCGACGCTGGTTCCCGACAGACCCGCCTGCCCGGCAGGGAGCGAAGCTGCCGCTGGACATGCCCGGCTTGCGAGTCTCGATCGCCGGCATCGCCGAAGCCTGAGGCATCAACAGATCGGCTAGCCCGATCACGGCCTCGCACGCCCGGTTCCGTCGCCGCCGTCGGTCGGAGGCAGTCCACGGTCGTCGCACAGCAAGGCAGCGGGCACCGTTCGTCCGTTCGACCCAGGAGCGTTGGCTGGCGGCTTGAGCCCCGCCTTACTACGGCTCGCTCAGCGGCGAAACCCTCGCGACAACAGGCCCAGAACGACCAGCGCCACAGCAAAGGCGGCGACGCCCGCCTCGATAGAGACGCGCTGGCTCAGCAGCAGGACCGCGATGACCACGCACGCCGCGAGGAAGATGGGTAGGGCGGTGCGGGCGCGCATATGTGCTCCGTGAGTGGACCTCCCCGTCGTGCCATTCGGGGTCGCGCTCCAGGAGCTCACGCAGCTTTCGGTACTCCGCATCCTGGGCGGGGTCGTCGGCGTTCCGTACGTAGGCGTCGCGGTCGGTGAATAGCACAGCCAGCATCAGGTCCTGTGGATCGTTGTCGAGCCGGTACACATAGCTGGCGATGGACCCCGCCACCGGGCGCTCTTCCATGGCGTCCAGTAGCGCGAGAAGTCTGTCCTCTGCATCCTTCCGAATGCGCAGCCGCGCGATTGTTCCGTACATGGCGTCCTCCTCTTGTCGGCGTGGGAGCCAGTGCTAGGCGAAGAACGCCGTGATCGCCCCCGTGTCGTCGGAGAACGCCCATCGCTCGACGACCTTGCCGTTGCGGACGTGGAAGATCTCCGCCGTCCGGTAGGTGAGACTCTTGCCGCCGCGGGTCGCGCTGGCCTCGACCAGGGCAATGGTGTGCTCGTCGTTGGCGACGACATCGTGCAGCGTGCCCGTGATGCTGTAGTCGGCGGCCGCCGTAGCGGCGAGGGCTGCCTTGCCGCGGCGCGGCTCGGAGCGGCCGATCTCATGCCACACCACGTCGTCGGCGATGAGGCGATCGAGCGCCGCCATGTCGCCGCGATTGAGCGCGTCGGTCAACTCACGCGCCAGCGTCGCGTTCGGGTGCTCCGCCATGAGAACCTCCTTGGGCACCAGGATGCCCACCATCGGAGGGTCGGACTCGCCATTGGCCTGAGCGCGACGGTCGAGGCGACCGTATGGGGACGCCGCGCTGGTGGGAGTCCGAGGGCTCCCATGCCTCCCTGCCGGTCAGCGGAGTCTATGCGAGTGGCGTGGGGATGGATAGGGGTCACCGTGATATGGCCGAAGGGCTAGACCGGCGACTGGCTCGCGCTCGCTGCCGAGCGGCCTCCGCGATCAGCGCGGCACAAACGGCGGCTCGCGACGGCGCTTAGAACCCCGCTCCCAGTTCGATCACCGGCTGCACGTTCGTGAACTTGGGGAGGAGCCATTGCAAGTGCGGCCCGATGCCGGGGCTACCCTCTCCCCTCTCGTTCGTGCACACTGCGCCGCACGGAGGGACGCCGATGGACGAGATGTGGGCCTGCCCGCAGTGCCACTCGCTCAATGACCGCCGCGATCAGCGCTGCTACAAGTGCGGCCTGCCGATGACGAACCAGCAAGGCGGACCCGGTGATGTCCGCTCCAACACCCTGCGGGATGAGCGGGCCCCCAACACCTTCCGCAACCAGGCCCTCGCGGGAGCCGGCGGCGGGCGAGATCTCAACGCCGGCGGCGGGAACGCAGGGCCTCATAGCCACGCGACTCGGCTCCCGCTCTGGGTGTACGCGGCCTTGGTCGTGGTGGCGGTCCTCGTCGCCCTGTACCTCTTGAACGCGCTGCCGTAGTCGCGTCACGCGGCGCCCTCCGCGCGAGACCGAGTGCACCCGCGAGGCTGTCTAGCCAGCCGAACAATCCACGGCCAGCCGCGCGGCAGCCAGCGCGGACCGCGGGGGCGCTGGGGTGCGGCCCGACCATCCCCCCTCAGAGGTCGTCCGGGAGGACGGCTCGACCTGTTGGCCGCATCCGCCCTGTAGCAAGCAGGCGGCGGGCTAGCTCACGATTGCTGACGCTCCACGGCGAGCCCGCCCGACGCGGCACGAAGCGGATCGTCTAGCGCTCCTCGTCGATGCGCTGGATCTGGTATCGACCCAGCCGTGTGTGCACGCCACCTCCTGCAGTGCTTCGAGGGTCACGACCTGCTTGTCGGAGCCTTTCTTGTAGACGGCCAGCACGACCTCGCGATCACGCGCGCCGCGCGCAGCGAGCCAGTCGTCGAACTCATGCAGCCGACAGCCTGCTCGCAAACGCAAGAAGCCTCGGCGGGGCAGGCCGACCCGAGGCGCGGCCAGCGGTTTGGTAACCGTGGCGCGCCCGGCAGGTGCAATGGCCGTGTCGGTTACCAAGAAGGCCGAGATCGTAGGTCGGAGGGAGCTCCTTGAGGAGCTGAGACGGTCCGCGTGATTGCCGGGCGCGTCTCGCTCGAGCAGGTCGCTAATCGCCCTAACCATCGGATTGTGGATCCGATGGTTAGGGGTTCAAGTCCCTAGGCCACCCCAGCTCCTCGATCAAACGAACGGCAGGAGGCGGCACCAGAGGGCATAGAGCAGCACCGATTCCGAAGCCCGTGCCTGTACGGTGCCTGTCAACTGGGTCGGCTTTCGCACGCTGCTCGACCCCGAAGACCAAGTGCAGCCGGGCCTCCTACTGAACTGGCGCCCGGTCGCCCGGTGAGCGTCCCTTCCTCAGTGGAGAGCAGAGCGCCGACAAAGTCAGGCTTATGGCGCTGTCTCCGCCCGAGTCCGCTCGTACTCCGCCCTGTCCAAGATCCGCCAAGCGGCCTGGCCGATGGCGAGGACGCCGCGCGATGGCAGCGGGATCGCGCCGATACGCGGGTTCTCCTTGAGATGCGCCGGGCGCCCGAGATCTACCCCGTCGAGGGTCGCGGTCGAGTGCTCAATCAGGAACATCTGCTGCGGCATCAGGGTGCCGGTGTGGCCGCTCGGCATAACGCCCGAGAGGCGCATGTCGCCCATCCCGAGGGCGCAGGCCAGCAGTTCCCGGGAGCGGACGAGCGCCCGCGGTCGCCAGGTCGCCAACGGCAAGGCGGCGCTGATCGGGTTGAGGATGCGGAGCGCCGGGGTCTCGCTGGCGGTGAGCGTCCACACGAGGGCCGGGGTGTCCATCCCGACCCTCAGGGTTCGAGGCTTCGTCCAGGCGAGGTCGATGTGCGCGAAGCCGGTGTAGACGCAGGCCGCCCCGTAATAGCGCGGGCAGGCGGTGTCGAGCCGGGGACCGTCGACGTAGATCGACCAGGCACCCGCAGGATCGCGGTGCCAGAGGGTCCGGTAGGGGCCGAAGTCGTTCTCGGGGAACACGCGCAGGCAGAGCACGTGGCCCGAGTCGAAGGGCAGCACGAAGACGCCCCAGCCGTTGACGTACTCGTAGTCGGGCCAGGCGAAGCGTCCCCGGACCGCCGGGAAGTTGCCCAGTTTCGCGGCGAGGTCGGTCATGGCACGCCTCCTTGGGCGCGTCCTCGCGGGTCGGTCTCGCCAGTGGCTCGGCGCGGTCCCGGCGGCCAGAGTGTGGGCCGCGTGTCATGGCTCCCCGTTCGGGTTCATTGTCCCACCGGGGTCGACTGCATCGACGCTCTCGGCGCACGGTCGGCACGACAACTGCAGGGACCCGGAGCAGTCCCATCGTGGCAACAAAGAGGCCCCGGCGGGATGACCGAAGCCTCTTGCCTGTCGCCGCTCGGACGCGGGGGGCGTCGCAAGTACCCTAGACCACCCCACCTCCCCGATCAACTGAACGGCAGGAGGCGGCACCAGAGGGCACTTGACCGCATCGGGGACCATCACGACGGCGCCCTCCCCAGCTCCGAGCAACCTTGGCAGCGCCCTCCCGGCGGACGATTCACACATCAGCCGAACGGACCCAGCGCGCAGTCCTCGGCTTGAACCGGCCCGTCCGTGACCACGCGGTTGACCTCGCGTATCTGCGCTCGCGTCAACTCAACACCATTTCCAGGCGGTTGCTGCGTCTACGGTCGCACTGCTTACGCGGTCCGTTCGCCGAGTGACGGCCGTCGTCCGTAGAATTCCTAGATGAAGAAGATCGGGTTCCTCTCGTTCGGCCACTGGTCGGCCTCGCCCTACTCGCTGGTGCGCTCGGCGACGGATGCGCTCATCCAGTCGATCGAGCTCGCCGAGGCCGTCGAAGGCCTGGGTGCCGACGGCGCCTACTTCCGGGTCCACCATTTCGCTCAGCAGCTCGCGTCGCCATTCCCGCTCCTGGCGGCGATCGGCGCCCGAACCGAGCGCATCGAGATCGGGACGGCCGTCATCGACATGCGCTACGAGAACCCGCTGTACATGGTCGAGGATGCCGGGGCCGCCGACCTCATTGCGGGCGGTCGCCTCCAGCTCGGGATCAGCCGCGGCTCGCCGGAGCAGGTCATCGATGGCTTCCGCCACTTCGGCTACGTGCCATCCGATGGCCAGACCGACGCCGATATGGCCCGCCGGCATACGGAGGTCTTCCTCGAGGCCCTCGCTGGGGCCGGGTTCGCCGAGCCCAACCCCTCGCCGATGTTCGCGAACCCGCCCGGTTTGCTTCGCCCCGAGCCGCATTCCCCCGGTCTCCGCGACCGGATCTGGTGGGGCGCCGGATCACGCGCGACCGCCGAATGGACTGGGCAGCAGGGCATGAACCTGATGTCGTCGACGCTGCTGACCGAGGACGCCGGCGTGCCATTCCACGAGCTCCAAGCGGAGCAGATCCGCCTGTTCCGCGAGTCGTGGACCGCGGCTGGGCACGAGCGCGAGCCGCGTGTGTCGGTCAGTCGCAGCGTCTTCGCGCTGGTCGACGACCGCGACCGCGCGTACTTTGGACGCGGCAACCAAGAGGCGGATCAGGTCGGCTACATCGATGCGCAGACGAAGGCGATCTTCGGACGATCGTACGCCGCCGAGCCCGACGTCCTCGTCAAGCAGCTCGCCGCGGATACGGCCATTCAGGCGGCGGACACGCTCCTGCTCACCGTCCCGAACCAGCTCGGCGTCGAGTACAACGCCCACGCCATCGAGAGCATCCTGAAGTTCGTGGCGCCGGAGCTCGGCTGGCGGTAGCGGGTTCGGACGCCCTTGTGGTGGCCACGCTGCGGGCCAGCGCACGCAGGCGATGAGCTCCGTCTCGCCGAGCGTCTGCACCCACCGAGTCTCGTTCTTTGTTGTTCTGGCGCGCCCGGCAGGATTCGAACCCGCGACCTAGTGGTCCGAAGCCACTCGCTCTATCCACTGAGCTACAGGCGCGCGACTCACGCTCAACCAGAGCGATTTAGCCGGCTGAGCGCTGACTGCTTGGCTCTGATAGCGCAGAACTCGATTGTGCTTCGGACGCAATTCGAGAAAGAACCATAGACGGTGGCAGCCAACATCCAGACCGGCATGCCGCACATTGTAACGGGCGACATCGACGTCAACCCGAGCAGCTTCCGACGTCACCTCCGGGCGTAGAACCTCTCCCCTGCCACCATCCAGATGTAGACAGCGTCGGTCGAGCGGTTCGCCGCGTTTCTGGCCGAGCCAGGCATAGCCGAGCAATGCATATACAGCTAGGTCGCGAGGATCAAGCGCGAGCACGTCGAGGCCTTCATCGAGAACCAGCGCGCCGAGCAGGTCCTGAACAACCTGATATCCCCCCTTTCGCCGGGCTAGGTTGGCCACCCCCATGAATGCGGCCCCGACGTTCTAGGCTCGCGACCGGCACGAGCACTGTCGGGACGCGGAGCGAGCAGACATGTGTTCCTCGTCTGTGACAGTTCTGCTCCTCTCCTATGACAATCCTGTGACGCGCCGGAGCGGCGCACGGCGGCACTCGGCGCGGCGTCGGTGCCAGTCAGTTCTTGGACTCCGATGCGCCGGACCGAAAGCCGCGGATAGGGGCGTATCGGCAAAAGAGGTGAGTAAGCTGGTCTATGCGGCGCGGCCGGCTACCGTGACCGTGGGTCGATTTCGCCTCCTTCTCAGCCTCCGCCCCGACGTGCATACTCCGCCCACCGGCCGGGAGGCACGGAGCCCAGTGAGCTCCATCAGCGCGGCGTCCCCACACGGTCGCCTCGACCGTCGCGCTCGGCCAATGGCGAGTCCGCCCCAGCCGGCTAGAGGCGCGCAGTGCGCCCGGAAGGAGTCCCGTGTCCTTACTCGTCCTCGGCTTGGTCGTTCTGGTCCTGGTTGTGGGTGCCGCCTACGGCGTCTGGTATCTCTTCCTACGGCCCGCCGGTCCGGCACCGGTCAACTTGGGCACGCTGCCCAGCTCGCCAGCCGGCTCGTCGAGGGCCGCGCTCGACGGTACCTGGACGGTTAACCCCTCGATCGGGCTGGACGTAGGCGGGTCGTTTGTGGGCTACCGGGTGCAGGAGACCCTGGCCAGCATCGGAGCCAACACGGCGGTCGGACGCACGTCCACTGTCAGTGGCTCCTTCACCCTACAGGGCGCCACCGTTACGGCCGCGACGATCAGCGCCGACCTGACGGCCCTGCACAGCGACAGCGGGGCCCGCGACAAACAGCTCACTCAGCGCGGCCTGGAAAGCTCCGCGTACCCGACCGCGGCCTTCGTCCTGCGCGAGCCAATCGCGCTCGGTTCCCTGCCTGCGAGCGGCCAGCTAGTCAACGTGCGGGCGACTGGCGAGCTCACGCTCCATGGTCAGACCGGCACTGTGCAGATCGCGCTCGCGGCCAGGCTATCGGGCGAGGTCATCGCAGTCACTGGCTCGCTTCCGATCACGTTCGCCGACTACGGGATCACGCCCCCGACGTCGCTCATGGCCTTGTCGGTCCAGGATCACGGGACGATGGAGCTGCAGCTCATGTTCACGCACGCCTGAGTGGGGACACCGCACCCGACCAGGAGCTGCGTGCTTGAAGAACGCCCGCCTGCCCTCGACGTACTGCGGCGAGCCCCCTGTACCTTGAACTCAAGAGCTGCGCGGCGACAACGACCTGATCGCGGGGTCGCAGACGTTGGTGGCAGGTATCTCAGACGTACGTCCCGGGCGCCATTGCGACGATCTTTCCACGCGCCAACTAGAGCGAAAGGATCGGCGGTGTCTCGACGCTCGCCGCAAGACCGGAGCGAGTGGTACCGCTAGGGTGAGGTGGCCCTAGTACGAAGCCACTCGCTCCATCCACTCAGCCACAGGCGCCCGGGCCGCATGGCACCTGCGGTCTGGCGAGCTCGTACGGACAGGGCAGATCGGGACGGGCAGGCTCCGGCAGACGGAACGAATTCTAACGAGAGATCCGGACGAAACGGATTGCACGGGCGGAAAACGCCGACCTCAGCGATCGCTGGGGCGGCGTCCCACGATCCACCAGCCCGCCGGGAACACCGCGGCCGCCAGCACGAACTTGAGCGCGTCGCCGACGAGGAATGGAGTGAGCCCCTCGCGAACCGCATCGACTGGGGACAGGCCGGTCGATGCCGCGAGCCAAGGCAGCCCCACCACGTACACCAACGCGTTGCCGAGCAGCATGGCTCCCAGTGCACCTGTGTACCGGCGATCCCAGCCGAGCTCGGCCAGGCGGCCGACCAGCGCTGCTGCGACCAAAAACCCGACGAGGTACCCGCCCGTGGGGCCGAGCACCACGTGCCCCTGGTGCCATGCCAAAATGTGCGACGCCCCAGACGCCCCGCCGGCGTAGATCGGCAGGAGAAAACCGAGCAGAAGGTAGAGCCCCACCGATCCGATCCCACGCCTGAATCCCAGCGCTGTCGCCGTGGCGAGCACCCCGAAGGTCTGGCCGGTGATGGGGACCGGCGTGCCGGGGACGCGGACGGCGATCTGCGCGGAAACCGCCAGCACGAGCACCCCAAGCAGGATCAACGCCACGTGATGTTGGCGGACCGACGTCCGCTCGCCGATGCGGATCGGCAGGATGAAGTCGCCGAGCGTGACCCCCCGCTCGTACGCCGGAACGCGAAGCAGGCGCGGCTGGGCGAACATGATCGAAGCCTACCAGACGAGTCTGAGCGCGGCCGGAACGATGTCGAAGCGAAACGGATCGCGCCCCATCAGTTCGCCGTCAGCCTGCAGGTAGATCGCCCCCAGTTCGTCGAGCGCGCGTAGCGTGAGCGTCCGGCTACGCCGGATCGAGACGGCCGGACTGCGCAGGTGATCGCCCGACCGGATCCGCCAGGAGAACGTGAGCGTTTCCATCCGGCTCATCGCGCCCACGACCACGACGTCGAAGAGACCGTCGGCGGGATCGGCCCCCGGAGCCACCCACATGCCGCCGCCCTCGTAGGGACCAAGGGCCACTTCGACCGACTCGACTGGGATCTCGTCGAGCGTGCCGTCGTCCCAGCCCAGCTCGACCAGGCGGTCCCGCCAGTCGATGATCGTAACCAGCCCGGCGACCGTGTAGAGGTACGCCCCCAGGCGCGCCGGGAACCGAGAGACGCGCTGAGCAATGAACGGGCTGATCCCCACGCCCGCCGCGTTGACGAACCAGCGGGTGTTCGCGTCGGCGGCGGGCCCATCGACTGCGCGGCCGCCGACCCAGCGGGTTGCGCGGTAGCGCACAGCGCCGGCATCTACCTGGTGCACGACCGAGCTGTCGCCGTCGAGCGCCCGAGCGAACCGGTCGACCAAGAGGGCGGGGTCCGCTGACATTCCAGCCCCGCGTGCGTAGTCGCTGCCGCGGCCCGCCGACACCAATCCCACCATGGGCCCGGCGCCGCCGTCGCGGGACCCGCCCAGCAATCCGTTGACCACCTCGTGGAGCGTGCCGTCCCCTCCAACCGCCACCACGAGCCCCGCTCCCTCGTCGGCTGCCCTGCGGGCCAACTCTGTTGCTTCGCCCGGGCGCGTGGTCAGCTCCACCACGTGCTCAAGTCCTCGCGCCGCGAGCGCAGCGGCCATGGGTGGCCACCGGCGCGCGAAGGCGCCGCGGCCCGCGCCCGCGTGGGCCACGAACCGCAGGGAGGGTCTTGAAGTCGGATGACGGGTCATCGCCGGGCGCTTCTCATTCGGCCCTCACCGCCTGCGCGATCTCGATGCGCGACGCCAGGCGTGCAGGATACGCTGCAGCCAGCACGGAACCGCCGACGCCCAGGAGAAGGACGAGTGCTACGGCCTCCCACGGCACGTCGAGCGCGGCGCTGATGCCGACTGTGCGCCCGCCGACCAGCGCTATCGCCGACCCGATGACGCCCAAGACAGCCCCGAGCAGCGCACCGGCTAGCCCGAGAATCCCGGCCTCCAGGACGACCGTGCGCCACGCCTGTCGTCGAGTGAGCCCGGCCGCACGCAGCACCCCCAGCTCCCCGATCCGCTGCCCCACATCCATCGCCAGCACGTCCGCGATGCAGAGCGCCGCGACGATGACGCCGCCCAGCGCCACCAAGTCGAGCAGCCCGAATGTCCGGTCGAGCGCGCCGCCCACCGCGCCGCCCACCGCCGACGGACGCACCACGGAGAGAGCATAGCGGGCGGCCACGTCGGAAAGGCGACCGGCGAGCCCGGCGTCGGCAGCGGGGGCGGCATTCACAAGGAACATGGACGCGCCCGCGATGCCGAGCGAGCGCATCGCGTCGACCTGGGAAACGACCACCGATTCGCCGGCGGAACCTGGCAGGCTGTGTGCCACGATGGCCGCGACGCGGAGCCTAACGTTGCCCCTCGCGGTCCGCATCTCCAGCTGGTCACCCACGCGGAGCCCAAAGCGGTCCGCGACCGACTCTGGCACCAGCGCCACGCCGCCAGCCTCGAGCTCGGCAAACGCGGCCTGGCGGTCTCCACCCTCCACCGTCAGCGCCCCGAGGCCCTCGTATGCCACCGGGTCCACGGCGACGGCCGACGCAAGCCGGCCGGCGATTGCGACGTCGAACAGGCGCACGGGAGTCACCGACGCGGTGCCCTGCACGGCTGCTAGGTCGGCTGCGAAGTCATCCGGAACGGGCGAGATGGCGACGACTGCGAAGTCCGCCGGGGCGACGTCGGAGATCCACGCGTCACCCGCCCGCCGCGTCCCGTCCGCCACGCCAGCGAGTCCCACCACCAGCCCCAAACTCACGGTCAGCGCCGCGAACGTGACCGCGACCCGACCGGGGTCATGTGCGAGAGCCCCCCGAGCGAGCCGCAGTTCCGCGCCCAGCGTGCGTCGAACCGGCAGGGCAGCGAGCGCGACTAGGGCCCCCGCAGCGCGAAGAACGATCGGCGCCGCCAAACCAGTCAGGAACAGCAGGGCGAGGATTCCGGCCGCACCGCCGACTGCGGCAAGCAGGCTGGCGAGGGCGGAGGACACGCCGGAGCTGCCCAAGCCTTCGCCCCCGATGCCGCCGGCCCAGCCGCCGGCCATCAGCACGCCCATTCCGACCACCACCGCCACCGCTCCGGCTGCCGCCGCTTGGCGCACTCCCCATGATGGAGCAGCGAGCGGCCGCCCTCGCCGGAGCGCTTCCACGGGGGACACGCGGCCAGCTCGCCAAGCCGGCTCCAGAGCGGCCGCGAGCGTGACTAACAGGCCGAGTAGCAGCGACACGGCGAGCGCCGCGAGGTCGAGCCCGGTGCCCGCGACGGGAGCGTTCGTGATGGACGCCACGACCGGCGCCAGCGCGACAGCAAACACGGCTCCCAGCCCGACGCCGACCGCGGTCCCGGCGGCGCCGAGCCACAGCGCCTCCACGAGTACCATGCGATGCATCTGTCCGCGGGTCGCACCTGCCGACCGGAGAAGCCCCACTTCACGCGTTCGCTCAGCGACCGACATGGCCAGCGTGTCCGACACGAGCAGAGCGCCCACAAAGAGGACCACGACCGCGACCAGCAGCAGCGCGGACCCGACGTCCCGCGCGGCACCGGTGAGCGCGGCCGCCTCGTCCGCCGCGGTCGACAGCACGTATGGCTGGGTAGTCAGCCGCGAATCAAGGCGCGTCTCGACGGCGGCCGCGCCGACGGCCGGGTCGACGCGGACCTCGACAAGGTCGGCGCCCCCGGCCGGGACCACCATCAGGGCGCGGGCCGCGTCGATGGTAGTGAGCAGGATCGCACCCCCGTCCGCCAAGGCCGCGCCGGAGGGGGCAAGTTCGCCGCGAACGGTGAACGTGCGCTCTCCGCCGGGGCCTACGAGCGAGACCCGTGAGCCGACGACCAGGGCATGCGAGCGGGCCCACGTCTGGGTGACGAGCACGCCGCCCGAGTCGCCGCCCGAAAGGTACGACCCTGCGGCGAGCGTCTCGTCATGGAGCGCGCGATCCACGGCCGGGTCGACGCCCACGAGGGTGACCGAACCGAGCGACGTGCCCGCCCCCAAGCCCGGGGCGGATCCGTCTCCTGTGGCGAACGTGGTACGCCGGACCTGTGGCGACGTCTCGAGCACGCCCGGCGTGTCCGCGATCGCCAGCAGTGTGTCGGCGGAGAGCGTCTCCTCCCCAAACGCGTAAACGACGAGGTCCGTGCGACCCGCGATTTGCCCGGCATAGCCTGCCGCCCCACTCGACGCCCCACCGTCGATCGACAGGGCCCCGAACACGAGCCCCACACCAATGGCGATGCCGATCACCGTCAAGACGGTGCGCAGCAGCCGGCGCCGGAGAGCCCGCCAGCCGAGCCCCGCTGGACCCCGCACAGATATGACCTACTGGCCGAGCAGCGCGAGCCGCTCGATCAGGGGACGAGCGGGGTGCTCCGGACGGCGTCCCAGACGGATCTCCTCTAGCACACGCCCGTCGCGCAGGAACAACACGCGATCCGCGTACGCGCCGGCCTGCGCGTCATGCGTGACCAGGACCACTGTCTGGCCGCGCTCCGCGCACGAGCGGTACAAGTACTGCAGGATCTCGATGCCCGTCGCGTAGTCGAGGTTGCCGGTCGGCTCGTCGGCGAAGAGGATGGCCGGCCGGCCGGCGATCGCGCGCGCGATGGCCACCCGCTGCTGCTCGCCGAATGCGAGCTCGTCCGGCCGCCGGTCGGCCTTCGACTCGAGGTCGACCAGCCGAAGCGCCTCGTCCACGCGGGAGCGCGTCTTGCCGTCCCGCGGGTTGCCGCCGGCAAGAAGGAACGGCAGCGCGACATTCTCGCGCGCCGACAGCAATGGCACCAGGTTGAACGCTTGGAAGACAAACCCCGTCTTCTCGCGGCGTAGCCGCGTGGCATCGTCGTCGCCCAGCGTCGAGATCGTCACGCCATCGAGCACTACGTCCCCCGACGAGGGGCGGTCGAGGCCGCCGAGCAGCTGCAGCAGGGTTGTCTTGCCGCTGCCGGACGGGCCCATCAGCGCCAGGAACTCACCCCGCTGGACGGCGAGCGAGACGCCGCGCAACGCGTGGACCTCGCCGTCACCAGCGCGGTACGTCTTGGTGAGGTCTCGACCCTCGAGAATTGGCGGCATCACGCGAGTGTACCGGGGCACGGCGACGACAGGCGCGCCAGTCAGGTTGCGACGGCCCTACGGAGCGGAGATGAGGCCGAACAACCCCCCGATCAGCGATTGCAGGAGGCCTGGCGCTGGCGCGTCGTCTAGGATCTGCTGGCTGGGCGCCGCCGTCGATTGCGGAGCTGTCGGCGTTGCCGGGGCCTCTGTGGAGGCGATCGAGGGTGCGACCGTGCGGGCCGGAGCCAGGTTGGCCGTCTGGGCCGACGCGGTGGGTGCGGGTGTCGGTGTCGGCGTGGCAGTCGGCGTGGCAGTCGGACTGGCAGTCGGCGTGGCGGCGGCAGGTCGAGGCGTCGCGGCCGGCGCAGGCGTCGGCCTTGGCGTAGGGGCCTCCGTCCGCCTCGGAGCCGCAGTCGCCGTCACGGAGGGGGTCGCGGTCGGTTCCGGAGTCGGCGTGGCCGCTGGCTTTGACTCCATGAAGAGGACGCAGTACATCAGCTTGCCGTCCGTGCCCTTGTATGCACCCACTCCCATGGAGTCCCACAGGGCGCCG
>JBKQRF010000073.1:0-14672 GCA_052144055.1 Candidatus Limnocylindrales bacterium | reverse complement strand
TGGCGCGGGGCATCTCTAAGAGAGAGGGCATCTCGGTGCGTGACGTAGTCGGCAGCCGTGCCGCCCTGGCTCGATCTGGGCGAGCGCTGTGGGTCGCCCTGGGAGTGGAGTCTCTCGGGCAGCAGCGCTATCGCGTCGACTGCGAGACGGTCCAGGAGGCGCGGCCCTGGTATCGGCGCCGCTGGTTCATCCACGCGGCCACCATGTGGGGCTTCCTCGGCCTGCTGGCGGCCACCATCCTCGACTACGGTTTGGCGGTCGTGGGGCTCAAGGCAACCGGGACACCGGTGCCCATCTGGTACCCGGTGCGCCTGCTCGGCACCGTGGCCGGCATGGCCCTCATCTACGGGACCACCATGCTCATCGTCGACCGGCTGCGGCGGGCCAACCGCTCGGCGAGCGACTCCACCCCCGCCGACTGGACGCTCCTCGCGCTCCTGTGGATCACGGGCATCACCGGGTTCCTCATCGAGCTGGCCCTGTACTTGCCGCAGGCGCCGACGTGGGGCTACTGGGTCTTCCTCTTCCACGTGTCGGTGGCGATGGAACTCGTGCTGCTCGCGCCGTTCATGAAGTTCTCGCACGCCGTCTACCGGCCGGTCGCGCTCTTCTTTTACTCCCTGGCGGCGGACAAGCCCACCGGGGGCAGCTGACCGACGGAGCCGGCCGGGTCCACCCGGACCTACCCCCCCCGGCGGGGGGGGGTTCAGCAACCTGGTGCCGGGACCCGGTGCGCATCGGCTCATCGAGGACCTGGGCACGGCATACCGATCCGCTCTGGGGTGGGTTCGCGTGAATCGGCGACTATTAGCGGCGCGACCACCGTGACAGGCGTCCGCCAGCAGGGCACACAGGGAATCGGCGAACGCCGCGGCATGCGACAACACCCGTGAAGGCGCCTTGGCGCCTGCCCGGGAACTCGATCCACGCCGTACCCAGCGGGCGACCAGGCGAGTGTCGGCTCATAGGTAGGCATCAGTGGGTACGTCCGCCCTCTGCCCGCCGGCGCGACCACGATCCGGTTAGGAATGTCGCCAGGGCGGCGATGTCGAAGCGCCGCCTCGGAAAGTCAGACTCAGGTTCCGCACCGCTCGTTCGACACTCGCGGGGCGGGTCCGAGGTTCTCGTGCCGGCTGGTCTGCGCAGCGCGACGATCGCGCAGCACTCCCGGCTAAAGGCGCCCCGCCTGCGAGGCGGTACAACTCCGCCGGCCCGGCATCGTCGCATCCACCGACCATGACCTGGTAGACCGATCAGCCCTCCGCAGACAGAGCGGCAGCTCTGGCGTTGTCGCGGTCGGTGCGGCAGGGACCAACTGCGCTGCATCGCGACCGCCGAGGCGTCACATTGGGAGCGGCGGCTTCCTCGCTGGGTTCGTCAGCACTCCTGCAGCGCGTGAGCCCTCCGTGATGACGGCAAGACGCGCGTCCCCCGCTACGCCGAGCCGCACGTCGAGCCCCATCTGTTGGAGCATGAGCTGCATCGGGTCGCCCATGTGGTGGGCTAGGACGATCTCCACGCGGTGCTCCCGGAGGAACCGGGCCACGCGAGCATGGTGCCCGCCTTCGGGCCCAACGTCGTGGAGCTGATCCCATCCGACGTCGAACTCGTGCCAGCGCGCTAGGCGACCATCCCGTACGTCGCCGAGGGCGACGCGCGCCGCTCGTCCCCACCGAGGGTCGATCTGCCCGACGCTGTCCACCGGTACGCAGATGATCACGACCGCTCCTTTCCGTTCCCGGGCGTCGGCCTCACGAACCCTGGCACGTGCTCCGACGCGAGGTGCCCACGGATGCGGGCCGCGATCCCCTCCTCGACGACGGTGTCAGGGTCGCGCAGGCCACCCATCGTCGTCCGCACCCCCACCAGGCTCGCGTAGAGCGGCGGACACGTCGGGCAGGCTGCGAGATGCGCCTCGACCGTGGTCTTGACTGCTTCGTCGAGCTCTGCGTCGAGGTAGGCGGAGACGTGCCGCCGGGCCTGCCAGCAGCGCATCGGTTGTGCGAGACTCGCCTGCCGCCTGGCGTCGTCCTGCGCGAGCGCACTCACCAGCATCATCCTCCCCCGTCGCAGACGCTGCTTGGCGGCCGCGACGCCGATCTCCATCGCCCCAGCGATCTCGCCGGACGTCCAGCCCAGCGCGTCATGGAGGACCACAGGCAGGCGATAGATGACCGGCAAGCGGGCGAGTGCGTCCTCGAGCTCGTCACGTAGGTCCGCCCGCTCGAGGACGAGCTCGGGTTGGACGGAGTAGCTGTCGTCATGCCAGTCGGCCTCGATCGTGTCAATGTCGAGCTCGTCGTGCCGGCGTCTGGAGCGGTCGATGATCCTGTTGACGAGGCTTCGCCTCAGCCACGCCGGCAGAGCTGCGGCGTCGCGCACCTGGTCTCGTCGCCGCCACGCGCCCACAATGGTCTCTTGGGCGCAGTCCTCGGCCACGTCCGCATCGGCCAGCAGCCGTGTCGCCAGTCCGACCAAGCGCGGCAGCTCGGCGGCGAGGCGCGTCGCGAAGGCATCCGCTTCGCTCTCGCCGACCGGCGCTGCCCCTTCGGATCGACCGATCACAAGCTCACCTTCGCGCGGGTGCGGTGCTGACCCGAAGAATGGCATAGAGAGGGCAGAAGCCCACGATGCCGGTCACGAGCGCGATTGCGGCGACGACCCAGGTCCCGTAGACGATGGGCGCCGCGACCAACCCGGCGACACTGAGCGCCGCCAGCGCGACGCCGAGGACGATGCGAATGCCACGATCGATCGGGCTCTCATTGATCTGAAGTCTCATGTCTGAGCTCTCCTTAGCTCGGCGGATTCTCGACCGCCTTCACTCCAAGGACGAGCTCGACAGCGAAATGGATACAAGCCCATGGGTTCTCATCGGGCGCGAGGGCACAGCGAGGCGATGGCGGCCCCGAGGCGACGCACGCCATCCGGGCCTACCGCAAGTCATCCCCTTCAACCTCATGGGCCACGCCCGGCGTGCCGCTCGACCCCGCGCTGGCCGGCGGCCAATGGTTACCAGCCGACTCTCACGCGCAGTCAGTGATCGACCCGCTCGAGAGGCTGGCCATTCGGTCCTAGTCACGTCGGGCGCGCTCCGGGGTTGAACCTAGCTTGTCCACCGTCTGTCCACACCGCCCCTGTCTACTGGGGAAGTCCAAAGGACGGGCCGCCAGGTGGTGGGCGACGTCCTTGTGCAAGCCGCTGCGAACGTCCACTCTCAAGCTCGCCTGACGGGGCCGACACCTTCTGTTGGGCCGGCCCGGGGCGCGATCCCCGGTGCCGTTCCGCGACCGGATCGACGACCGCAAGGCCGCCGGCGGCGGGCCCAGCGGTGGATGGGCAATCACGAGCAATCGCGATTACCGGTGCGCCAGTTGGCGGACAGCCGGCTTGTTCGGGCGCTTCTTTGCGCGGCCCGACCCTGAGGCGGGCGAGGTGGTGGGCGCGGCACTGGCGGCACGACCTGATGTGCGCTCTTAGACATCGGGCTCCCCGGCTCGACGGGCATACCGTTGCCGCGAAGCTGCACGCCGCGCTCCCCGACTGCCGCATTCCCAGCGTGACCACGTTCGGACGCCCGGGTCTCACGCAGACCCTCACCGCCACCCTGTCGGCGCACAATCACGCGCCCTTCGGGTCGCGGCCGGAGCGGGCCTCGCCCTCTGGGCGGCCGCCGCCTTGGCCGTCGGCGTCCGCCAGACTCCTCGAACGGCCCGAATGGCATTCATCCGTCGGATGACCAGGATCGTCCTGCTCAGGATGGCAGCTCTTGCTGCGCTCGAAGCTGCGGGCAGAGGGGGCCGGCCCCCTCTGAAGAACGGCGAGGCAGAATCGGACCATCCGCCACCCGGACAAACCTTCCGACCCGGGGTCTTGAGCTGAACGGAGGTTCTTCCGACAGGTGGCCGCTATTGCGTCTGGACCGGCGGCACGTAGCCGGCGCGAGAGTCGACGAGTCTTCGCAATTCAGGTCGGGGTATCGCCTGTGTCTGCTCCCGAAACCTCAGCGGTCAGCGGGCCTGTCGGCGGTCGCGTCCGTCTCTGACACGGACAACGTCCGACTGAAGCGCCGGTCCGCCTGCACCTCCGCGAGTCGATCGAGTCGACCCACGAGCCAGCCGACACGGACATCCGTCCGCTCGTCGAACGCCGGGACGTAGGGCTTGATGTCGAGGAGCGGCGTGGCGTCGAGGATGTCCACGTCCTCGATCTCGAGCGTGGGGCCGTGCACGCCCACCAGCCGGACCGTGGAGAGACCGATCGGGTTGGGACGTGCGGGCGCGCGGGTCGCGAAGATCCCGTGGGGCCGATCGTCGAGGAAGGGGATCACGGTCAGGCGCGCCGCGTGCATCTCGTGCAGGTGATAGAGCAGGGTCAGATGACTGAAGCCTTCGATGTCGAGCAGTCCCTCGACGAGGGCGGGATCAAGCTCGATCCGTCCCCGGACGCCCACCGCGGCACTCGCCTGGATCGGCATGCCATGCGGGTCGGTGAACGGGGTCCGGATGAGGCCGATCGGTAGGTACGTCACCGACGCCAGCGGGTCACTCATCGACGGCAAGCTTGACTTCGGTGGACTTGATGACCGACTACCCGCGTGCCGGGTGCGAGGTCCCGCCGGCGAGCGGACTCCGCCGTGATCACGGACACGAGCTCGTGCCCGCCCTCGAGGTCGAGACGGTCTCGGCTATGACCTGCCCCTCAACCACCATCCGGACGGTGCCCGGCAGCAGATTGCGCGCGCTGATCAGCGTGATTGTGTCCCTCCCGCTGGGGCGCATCTGCGCCTCGCCTGCTCTAGGTGTGCAACTGACGATGTCCGATCACACCGTGGCTCCGGTCTTCTGGCGCAGTCTCTCATAGGGGGTATGGCCGTCGAGGCCTCCATAGGGCCGGTCGAAGTTGTAGGGGCATGAAACTCAGCGATGCTCTGTCTTGGACTTCTCCTTCTGGCGAAACCGGGGACAACTGACCGCGAGCTGCCCCGGTTCGCTGTTTCATGGGTTGGCCGGAGGCTCGCGCCGCGTCCAGCCTCCTCGTTCCCCGATGAACGTCAGACCCCACTGGGCGTGAGAGAACCGAGGCTGTGCCTGACGAGCGGCCTCGGTTCGTCTGTGGAGCGACCTGCTGCGCGCCACTTACCCGACCCGTCCGACTTCAGGTTCAGGCCACAGCCCCCCACATTGGGCCATAGTGAAGGGCAGGGCGTGCACGGCTGCCAACGCGCCAGCCTGCCGCTCTTGGGCCGCGCGGTGGCATCGGGCTAGCTGACGAGCGAACGGAGTACCGGCATTGGACGACGAGGACAGGGACGAGGGACGCATCGCGGCGCTCGGGAAGACGCTGCACTCATTCGCCGACGCGAGCCGCCGAGCCGAGGCCAGCCCAACGGGGCCTGACCGAGCCCACGCGGTGCTTGAAGCTGAGTCGCTCCGCGACATCGCGTGGGCTCTCGCCTCGGACGAGGACGACGAGTCGGAGGCGGACGAGGAGGCCGCCCCGGAGATCACGTGACCCCAGGGGAGCAAGGAACGGGCCCGCCGGAGTGGGACGGCGGGCCCGTGAGCAAGAGGAGGTGTGAGAGGAGTATCAGCCTGCTCCGTTAGCGGATCGTTCAGGCCCAGTTACTTCTTCGGCTCGCGCCGGTCTAGGGCGCACGGCGCATCGAGCGATGATTCGGCGCCGGCTCGCGCCGCTCGCGCCGAGAGTTCGCAGCCCTGCGATAGGGCCCTCGCGTCGCGCAGCCGTCCCGCGCTGGTGACGGGCCTTGATGCTCCCCTCGTTCGGCGCGTGCGCCCTCGTTCACCGATGCTCCTGGCGCCGCGGGGCAGGCCCCTTTCGTGGCGCCGACTCTAGGCCCCCCTCACAAGGCTCCGTCTGACAGGCCGGGAGGCTCCCTCCAACACAGAGGGACCGGATGGCCCTTCGCCCGAAGCGTCGCTGCCGGCATGATCCGAAACGTCGAATGCGGGCCAGCCCCTAGGCGACACGCAGGGAGGGACCCCACCATGCACGTCCTGGTTGCCTATGCGAGTCGGCACGGTGCCACTCAGGGCATCGCCGAGCACATCGCCGAGACGCTGCGCGCGGCGGAGATCGATGCGGAGGCGAAGCCCGCGGCATCGATCCGGAGCTTGGCTGGGTACGACGCGTTCGTGGTCGGGAGCGCCGCGTACATGTTCCACTGACTGAAGGACGCGACGCAGTTCGTCCGGCACAACCGGGCGGCCCTGGCCAGCAAGCCGGTGTGGCTCTTCAGCAGCGGCCCTCTCGGGAGCGAGGCGACGGACGCGCAGGGCAGAGATCAGAAGGTCGTCGCGCTGCCGCAGGAGTTGGCCGAGCTTCGCGAGGCCGTCCAGGCGCGGGATCACCACGTCTTCTTCGGGGCCTACGAGCGGGATCGCCGGCCGATCGGACTTGCCGAGCGGTTCGTCTCCCGGATGCCGGCCGCTCGGGAGGGCCTCCCCGAGGGCGACTTCCGGGACTGGCCGGAGATCGAGGCGTGGGCTGCGGGGATCGCAGGCGACCTGCGGTCGGCGCCGCTCGCCTGAGGGTCTACACACCCATGCACGGTGCCCCGATGGGCGCCGCCCAACCGAGCGGCTCAGCCGAGAGGCCTCCGGCGCGGCGTCTCTCGCGCATGGAGCGGGTCGGCCTCCTCGTGCAGGGCGCTCTCGATAAGCACCTTACCCCAGTCGCCGTGTGGCTCTACCGCCGCACGAAGGGCCGGATCACGCGACCCTGGAAGGTCGATGCGCTGCTGCTGACCTCCCTTCCGGCCTACGATGCCCGGGACGGGCACTTCGACAGGTGCGCGGGTCGTGGCAGCCCGCGTAGCCTGCCCGGGACGTGCTCGACGTTCCCCCCAGCGCCCGGGTACGACAGGCAGGGAGCCCTGATCGGAAGAGGTCAGGGCTCCCTGCCTGTCGCGGCGCGTGCTGGGGCCACGGACTGGGAGTCGCTCCACTACCACGGGGGTGCACTCTCTGTCGACCGGCCGCGCGTGGCGGCGGGCGGGCACCGTCGTTGCGGCCGGTAGTGCGATGCGGAGAGGCCGACAGGGGGTGTCGCTTGCTCGGTGCAGCGCAAGCCATGAGTCGCGCCCGGCCGGAAAAAAGGGTCCCTGCGGGTGGCAATTGAGTGGAAACCGCGTCCGGCGAGCCTGCTTCCGAGCGGGAGCCATCGCGCCGACCACTGCGGTCCGAGCGGGATCGTCGCTCATGGCCGTCGCGCCGCGGTTTGGGGCGGCTGCGCACTCGTCAGCCAATAGTGCCGGGCACCTCCGCGGGAAGCCGACGGCTCGCGTTGGTCGCGGTCTGGTGGTGGCGCTGCGCCACGATCTCGGCCAGAATGCCGAGCGCGATTTCGGGCGGTGTATGCCCGCCGAGATCGAGCCCGATGGGGGCGTGGATCCGGGCGAGGTCTGCGTCGCTGATGCCGGCATCACGAAGCCGTGCTAGGCGCGCAGCGTGCGTCCTCCGGCTGCCGAGCGCCCCCACGTATCGCGCGCCCCGTTGGAGGGCCGTGATAAGTGCCGGATCGTCGACCTTCGGATCGTGAGTGAGGACCACGACGTGCGCGCCCTCGTCGATGCCGGCCCGCTCCGCGAGTTCGTCAGCCCAGCCAACGAGCAACTCATCGGCGTCGGGAAAGCGTTCCCGTGTCACGAAGGCGGATCGGGCATCGATGACCACCGTGTGCAAGCCGAAGGCGTGGGCCAGCCGCACGAGGTGCACGGCGATCTCCCCGGCGCCCACGATGACGAGACGGGTCGCGACGAAGACCTCGAGGTAGATCTCGTGCGGGCCGATCCGGACGGTTCGCGAGCCGCCATCGCGGAGCGCGGCCCGGGCGAGCCCGCAGAGTTCCGCCTCGGCTGCCGGATCACCCAGCGTGCCCGAGCGGATCCCGGCACCGTCAAGGATCACGCGACGGACGTCCGGCGTCTCGCGGCCGTCGGGCAGCGGGGTGGCGATCGCGACGGCCTCTCTTTCGCGCGCGGCGTCCAGCACCTCGGGCGGCGCGTCTGGCTCGATGAGGACGTCGATGATGCCGCCGCAGGCAAGCCCCACCTCGGCCGCCCGCTCGTCGCTGACACCGTAGCGGACGACTTCGTGGTAGTGGCCGCGTCGCGCGGCGAGGACGGCCTCGATCGCCGCTCCTTCGATGCAGCCGGCGGAGACGCTGCCGGCCATCCGGCCGTCCTCCGCGACGACGAGCGTGCTGCCGACCTCGAACGGAGATGAGCCGATGGTCCGGACGACGATCGCCCGGCCCACACCGACTCCCTCCTCCACCCAGTAAGCCGAGACCTGAAGTTCCTGCATGCCACTCACCAAGGCACAAGCACAGCACACGCGGGCCGACGGGCGTCCCGCCAGGACGCAGTCGAGCGGCGGCGGCCCGTCCCTGGCGGACTAGGCGGAGAGCCACTCCGCGATGTTGCCGGCTGACGGGACTCGCCCACTGCTCACGACCTTGCCGTCGATGACGAGCCCGGGCGTGTGCATCACGCCGTAGGCTGCGATCTCACGGTAGTCGGTGACATGCCGGATCTCGGCCTCCACGCCGGCCATCAGCACCGCCTCACGGGCGTTCGCCTCCAGGCGGTGGCAGTTGGCGCAGCCGGGGCCCAGGACTTCGATCTTCCGCATGGTCGGTTTCTCCTTTGGCCTTGTGCTGGGATGGGTCAGACGATGAGGGCATTGAACAGGTAGCCGATGCAGAGGATCCCGACCGTCACCACGGTGGCGAAGACGGCCAGCAGCTGCGGTTTGATGACTTTGCGCAGGATGATGAACTCGGGCAAGCTGATGGCGGTGATGGCCATCATGAAGGCAAGGGTGGTCCCCAAGGGCATACCCTTCCCGAGCAGCGCCTGGACGATCGGGATCGTGCCAGCGGCGTTGGAGTAGAGGGGGATCGCGATCAGCACCACGATGGGCACCGCGAAAGGATCGGAGCGTCCGCCGATGGCAGCCACGAGATCGGTCGGCGCATAGCCGTGGATGAGCGCGCCGATGCCGATCCCGATGAGCAAGTAGGGCGTGATGCGCCGCACCAGGTCGAGGGTGTAGCGCCAGGCGTCAGTAATCCGATCGGCCCACGTGAGTCGCACGTCGGCCATCTGCCCGCCGGTCCCCTGCAGCTCCCACACGTACGGCTCGACGTAGCGTTCGAGGTGCAGCGCGCCGATCACGAGTCCGCCCACGATGGCCACGGTCAGCCCGGCCGCCACGTACACGAGCGCGATGCCCGGGCCGAAGAGTCCCCACAGCAGGACCAGCGCGACCTCGTTGACCATGGGGGAACTGATCAGGAAGGCGAAGGTCACGCCGAGCGGGATGCCCGACTCGACGAAGCCGATGAACAGCGGCACAGCCGAGCAGGAGCAGAAGGGGGTGACGATGCCGAAGCCGGCAGACGCGACACTACCTGCGAACGTGCCGCGCCCCGCCAGCGCCGCACGCACCCGCTCCGGCGGGAAGAAGCCCCGGACGAGCGTGACCACTGTCACGATGCCGAGCAGCAGCAGGAAGACCTTGGGCACGTCGGCCAGGAAGAAGTCCACTGCGCCGCCCAGATGCGAGCTGCGATCGAGCCGCAGCAGCTCGTAGCTGATCCAGTCCGCCAGGGGCGACTCGGCGAACCAGGCGATCAGCCAGGCCACCACGCCGACGGTGACGACCACCGGCAGCGAGGGCCGCCGACCGCGGGCAAGCGAGAGCGTGGTCACGCAGGAAGCTCCAGGAGGGAGCGCAGGTCGGCAAGCGCCGACGCGCAGGCGGCCTCGTCACGCTCGTAGTACATGCGGCGGGTGTCGCTGCCGAGGCGGCTGGCCCGCACGAGGCCGGCCTCGCGCAGGCGGGCCAGGTGGTTGCTCACGTTGTTCTGCCGCTCGCCGAGCGCCGCGGCCATCTCGCACACGCAGTGGGGTCCGTCGCGCAGGATCGCGAGGATCCCAACGCGGGTCTGATCGGCGAGCAGGGACGCGGCGGCCAGAGGTGCCTCGACGTCGGGGGCCGGCAGGTCCAGACGCAGCTCCGGCAGGTCCGCTAGCACAGGCAGCTCAACGGACATGGCGGGCCTCCTCAAAACCTCTCGCAGCACTCAGCATCTCAGTCGCAAGTGTGTCATCAGAAGATGTGACACCCTAGACGCAGACGGCATGCACGGAGTGAGCCGTGTGGCCCGTTCAACCTCGTTGCCCGTGGCTACTGCCTCGACGCCAACGCCACTGGCCGAGGCGCTTCGGGGCCAAGTCGAGGCCACGCCCGAACGAACTCCCTCGGGATGGCCGGCCGCAAGCTCCCATGTCCCCCGAGTCCTGGGCCACGGATAGCCTCACCCGCGCGTGAAACTACTTGTGGCGGCCCTCTTGACCTTCAAGCGGCTTCAAGGTGTAGGGTGCTGGCGCGAACCGTCTCGGACGGCATCGCCGAGCGCGTGAGCGTGCCCATCCGAAGGAGTCCCCATGACTACGCCAACAAGTGCTGCCCCTTGGACCATGCCGGACCTGACCCCCGGCGAACGCGTCAGCATCCGCCAGTCGGCCGTCGCCTTGGAGCGCCGCTGGAAGGGCCGCATGAACGTCGAGACGATCGAGCGCTTCATGGTCGAGTCGCTCGATCTCATCCTCCCCACGGCCAAGATCCGGACCTGGACGCCGATCATCGTGGAGCGCCTCACCGAGGACCGGCTGCGCGCCCTCGTGCGCCTGGAGTCGGGTCGGACGGACCTCAACCCGAGCGTGCTGTTCCTCTGCGTCCACAACGCCGGGCGCTCGCAGATGGCGGCAGGCTGGATGCGTCGCCTGGCCGGTGACCGCGTGGATGTCTTCTCGGGTGGCTCCCTGCCCGCGGCGGAGCTGAACACAGCGGCCGTCGCGGCCATGGCCGAGCAGGGTATCGACATCAGCACGCAGCTGCCCCAGCCCTGGGCCGACGAGATCGTCCGCGCGGCGGACGTGATCGTCTCCATGGGCTGCGGCGACGCCTGCCCCGTGTACCCCGGCAAGCGCTACCTCGACTGGGAACTCGACGACCCGGCCGGTCAGCCGCTCGAAGCCGTGCGTCCCATTCGCGACGAGATCGAGCGGCGGGTGCGGGGCTTGCTGGCAGAGCTTGGGGTGGCACCGGTCGTCTGACTGTCGCCGGCACGTACTAGGGGGACGACGGTCCGTGCGGCTCGTGATCGTGGGCGGCAGCGACGCCGGCACCGAGGCGGCCCTGTGCGCCCGGCGCACCGATGCCTCGCTCGAGATCACCCTGCTCGTCGCCGACGAGTACCTCAACTACAGCATCTGCGGCCTGCCCTTCTACCTGAGCGGCGAGGTCGGCGACTGGCACGCCCTGGCCCATCGCGATGCGCGCCAGATCGCCGCGCAGGGCATCGAGGTCCTCCTCGAACACCGTGCCGAAACGATCGACCCTATTCGCCAGCTCGTCTCGGTGCGCAGGGAGCAAGGGACCCGCGAGCTTGCCTACGACCGGCTCATCCTCGCCACCGGGGCCCGGCCGGTTCTTCCGGCCATCCTGGGCCTCGAGGAGGACGGCGTCTTCCTGCTGCACACGATGGGCCAGGGCATCGAGCTGCGGGCATGGCTCGAGGGGCGCGCTCCGTCGCGTGCCCTTGTCGTGGGCAGTGGCTACATCGGGGTCGAGATGGCGGACGCGCTCACCCGGCGCCGCATCGCGGTGACCCTGGCCGGCCGGGCGGCGAGCGTCCTGCCGAGCGTCGATCCCTCGCTCGGCGCGCTACTGGCCGCGGAACTCGAGCGCCACGGGGTAGTGGTGCTGACCAGTGCCGCGCTCGAAGGGATCGCCCGTGTCGAGGGCCGCCTGCAGGCCACGCTCACGGGGGGACAGCACCTGAGCGCCGATCTGGTCGTCGTCGGCGCAGGCGTCCGGCCGGACACCGAGCTGGCACGATCGGCGGACCTCAAGACAGGCACGACTGGCGCGCTCAAGGTCACGCGAAGGATGCAGACAAGCGTGCCACGCATCTACGCCGCAGGCGACTGCGTCGAGACGTGGCACGCCCTCCTGCAGCGTCCGACGTACCTGCCGCTGGGCACGACGTCCCATAAGCAGGGCCGGGTGGCAGGCGAGAACGCGGCGGGCGGCCGGGCCGCCTTCGGAGGCTCGCTCGGCACGCAGGTCGTCAAGGTGTTCGACCTCGCGGTGGCCCGCACGGGGCTGCGTGACGCGGAGGCGCGGGCGGCGGGCTATGCGCCACTGACGATCGAGACCAGCGTGCCCGACCACAAGCCCTATTACCCGGGCGCGAGCGAGCTGCGCATCCGGCTGACGGGTGATGCGATCAGTGGCCGGTTGCTGGGGGCGCAGATCGTGGGGGACTGGCGAGCCGAGGTGGCCAAGCGCATCGACATCGTGGCAGCCGCCCTCTACGCCCACATGACCGTCGAGGACCTCACGCGCCTCGACCTCAGCTACACACCGCCGGTCAGTGCGCCCTGGGACCCAGTGCAGGCTGCCGCGGATACGTGGGACCAGGCGCGCCTTGTGGGAGGCGGCGTGGCAGCGACATGGCGCCTAGCCGAGCGAGAACGCGCGTTGCCCGACGAATAGCAACTCGGCCCTCTCTTTGAGCACATCCGGACTGGCCCACGTCACCGCACGAATGAGGCGGCCTGGCGGGACCACCCTTTCGGGACGCCGCGAAGGGACGACCTCGAGACCCTCAGGGGCGCCCGGCGGCCCGCGCGACTCGAGATACGAGTGATCCGACAACCGCAAATCTGACATCGGGCGCGGCCGTCTCTCACGCAGCGGCCGGGCTCTTCTGTCACGCATGGGCGCGAGGACCCCGCCAGCTATCCTCTCCCTGGCCACCTCCGTGTGGCGACGGCGATCCCGGGAAACCCCGACTGGCGTGTCCGGTCAGCGCGAGCGCCGGCGACGGGGGCGCTCTACTCAGTCGGCACGAACCCGACAGAGACGAGTTGCTCGAGCGGATCCGAATGACCGCCTGGGCGCCAGACGAGGGCGCGGTAGTGGAATTGGGTTGCCAGGCGGCCGTAGTTGTCCTCCAGTTGCTCGATCGAGTCCGCCCTGGCCGCCTCTCTGCACGCTAACTGGAGCAACCGCAGATCCTCAGGCTGGAGGCGCGGATGCAGGTAGCAGCGGATAGTCTTGCCCATCCATTCGATGGTCACGAACGGCGCCACAACCGGGCGGCGCATCGGAACATCGCGGCGCGGTTCATCGTCCATGGCTACTCCACTCGCTATCAGACTGCTAACCGACCGTCTGAAGAGACCCGCTAGAGGAGGATACGGGAGGGCAGGCAAAGACCCCGCGCCGAGCAGCCGGTCCCCGATGACGTCCATCAGCCTCCGCCCAGACACAAGCACCATGGGCACGTCGTGTCGGAGCATCGTTGCGAGTGTTCGACAGCCAGGCGCCGACCTGCGCCGGCGTGGCATCCTCCGACACATGACGTGGTCGGACCTGCCCAGCGGCGCGAAGGCCTTCCGCATCGCCCACGTCGTCTGGTCGGTCGTCAGCCTCGCGAGCCTCGGGTACATCTGGACATGCGCTCTGACCCGGCGCCGCGATGCGCGCCTGTGGGCCAGCGTCGCCTTCCTCTCGCTCGAGGGCGTGGGCTTGGTGGTCGGCCGCGGGGACTGTCCCTTCGGGCCGCTGCAGACTCGGCTGGGCGATCCTATCCCGCTGTTCGAGCTCGTCCTTCCCCCGCGCGCTGCCAAGGCGGCGGTGCCGGTTCTGGCCGGAGTGACCCTCGCCGGCGTCGCCATCGTCATCGGGCGGGGCCCAGCGGAGCGCGGTCCGGGTGGCGTGTTGGAGTGAGTCCATCGGCGGCTTTCCCTCACCCGTCCGCGCGCCTCCGCTACGTCTCGATTGGTGTGCGGACCATCGGCGCTAGGATGCGGGCGTGCCGATGTTCTTCGTCATGCTCCGCCGCTCGGGCCCTCGGTGGGATCGATCGCGGCCGATGGAGGAACAGTCCAAGTGGCCCGCGCACGCAGCCTTCATGGATGGGCTCGTGGACGAGGGTTTCGTCGTCCTGGGTGGGCCGCTCGCCGACGAGGAACGCGTGGTGCTCGCCGTGGAGGCCGAGTCAGAAGACGCTGTCCGCGCCACGCTGGCGCGCGATCCGTGGAGCGAAACGCATCTCCGCGTCGACGCGATCGAGTGTTGGACGATCCGGCTCGGCGGGCGGCGCACGCAGGCCGAGGCTCCGCGCCAGTCGATCACGCGGGACACGCCACCGGTTGGCATGTCGGCTGTGAGCGCCTCGCGCCCTCGGCCAGCCGCCTGACAACGTGCTGCACTTGCCAGCCGAGGCGCCGGCAGTAGCCTTCGATCACCTGCCATGTGCGGGTCCAATAGCTCGGGGAAGGGGTGTCATGTCGCGTCGACGGACCACTGTCGTGATGGCCGCGATCGGGGGCATTGTGGCCACCGGGGTGGCGCTATCCCGCCTCGGTCAGGCTCGGCTGGGGGCCGCCCGAACGAGCATGTCACGCTCGTCGATGCCCAATGCCCGAGCCTACGACTGGACGTCCACCTCGTGTACCGGCCCGTGTTCGCGCGCATTGCGCGCACCGTCGCGAGAGTGGCACCCGCAGAGGCAAGCGTGCTCGACATCGGCTGTGGCCCCGGCCAGCTGGCGATCCGCGTGGCGGGCCA
>JBKQRF010000072.1:0-7841 GCA_052144055.1 Candidatus Limnocylindrales bacterium | reverse complement strand
CTGGCAGGCTTGCTCAACGGCATCCGCACGATCCGGGCGGCCCGACAGCGTCTCGGAGACGCGCATGAACAGCATGAACAGGAGACGGTGCCGGACTGCGGACCCACAGGAGCCGCAGTGAGCGCGTCACAGCCAGCCGAAGCGGAGAGCAGGGATCCCGACCGATGACCAGACTCCTGACCAGGTTCCTTCGGCCATACTCGCGGCCGCTCCTGCTGGTGGTCGCGCTGCTGACCGTCCAGGCGATCGCCAACCTCTACCTGCCCAATCTCTATGCCGACATCATCGACAACGGCGTGGTAGTGGGCAACACGAACTACATCATGCACGAGGGCGAGCTGATGCTCGCGATCACGCTCCTGCTGGTCGTGTGCTCGGTGGTCGCCATTTACTTCGCTGCACAGACCGCGATGGCCTTCGGGCGAGACGTCCGCGGAGCCGTGTTCCGCAAGGTGCTGGCGTTCTCGCAGGTGGAGACCAACATCTTCGGCACGCCGTCGCTGATCACCCGCAACACCAACGATGTGCAGCAGGTGCAGATGGTGATCGTGATGGCGCTGACCGTCATGATCCTGGCCCCCATCATGGCCGTCGGCGGCGTGATCATGGCCCTCCACGAGGACGTGCCGCTCTCGAGCGTCCTCATCATCATCGTGCCGTTGATGGCCCTGATACTGGGCGGCCTCGTGTCGCGGGCGCTGCCACTCTTCCGGGCGATGCAGGTCAAGATCGACCGCATCAACCGGGTCATGCGCGAATACCTCGAGGGAGTGCGCGTGATCCGCGCCTTCGTGCGGACCGAGCACGAGGAGCAGCGCTTCGAGGACGCCAACGCCGACCTCACTGCGACCGCGGTGCGCGTCCAGCGGCTCTTCGCCCTGATGATCCCCTCGCTCTTCCTGATCATGAACCTCTCGACCGTGGCCATCATGTGGTTCGGCGGCCTGCGCATCAACAGCGGCGCGATGCCGATCGGCAACCTGATGGCCTTCCTCCAGTACGTCATGCAGATCCTCTTCTCGGTGATGATGGCCACGGTGATGTTCGTGCTGGTGCCCCGCGCCGCCGCCTCGGCCGAACGGATCAACCAGGTGCTTGACACGGAGATCAGCCTCCACGATCCGCTCGAGCCCGCCCCCGTGACGGCTGCCCTCGGGGTCGTCGAGTTCCGCAACGTCGAGTTCCGCTACCCGGGCGCGGAGGACGCGGTCCTGTGCGACATCTCATTCGTCGCCCGGCCCGGCACCACCACGGCCCTCGTGGGGAGCACGGGAAGCGGCAAGTCCACCCTGATCAACCTCCTGCCGCGCTTCTACGACGCCTCCTCGGGCAGCGTCCTGATCGACGGGGTCGATGTCCGGGACATCCGCATGGAGGACCTGTGGCGCCTCATGGGCCTGGTGCCGCAGCACGCGTTCCTCTTCAGCGGGACCGTCGCGAGCAACCTGCGCTATGGCAATGAAGACGCCAGCGACGAGGACTTGTGGCGCGCGCTCACCATCGCCCAAGCGCGCGACTTCGTGGCCGAGATGCCAGGCGAGCTCGAGGCCCCCATCGACCAGGGCGGCACCAACGTGTCGGGTGGCCAGCGGCAGCGCCTGGCTATCGCCCGGGCCATCGTCAAGCACCCCCGGATCTATATCTTCGACGACACGTTCTCGGCGCTCGACTTCAGGACCGACCTGAACCTGCGCATGGCACTCCAGCCCGAGACCCGCGCGGCGACCGTCTTCATCGTGTCGCAGCGGGTGGGCACGATCATGCACGCCGACCAGATCATCGTGCTCGACCAGGGCGCGATCGCCGGCATCGGCACCCATCAGGAACTCATGGAGACCTGTGAGACGTATCGCGAGATCGTGTACTCGCAGCTGACCCGGGAGGAAGTGGCGTGAGCGCCATGATGCGTCCCGGCGGCGGCGGCCCGCGGCGCGGCCCCATGGGCGGCGGCTTCGGGTTCGGTGGGCGGGGCATGGCGGGCGGCAAGCCCAACGATTTCTGGGGCGCCCTGCGTCGGCTCGTCGGGGAACTGCGCCCGGAGCGGCTCTGGATCTCGGTCGTCATGGTGGCCGCGATCATCGGCGTGATCTTCCAAGTCCTGGCGCCGAGGGTCCTGGCCAACGCCACCAACGATCTCTTCGCGGGCCTGATCGGCAAGGCCCTCCTGCACTACGTCCCGGTCGGCACCACACAGGCACAGGCAGAGCAACTGCTGCGCACTCACGGCCAGGGCCAGATCGCGGACATGCTCTCCGGCATGCACGTGTCGATCGGCGTCGGTGTCGACTTCGGCGCGGTGGGCACCATCCTGGCAGTGGTGGCCGGGATCTACATCCTCAGCTCGTTCTTCCAGTGGGTTACCTACTACATCATGGCCGGCGTCTCCCAGCGCACGGTCTACCGGCTGCGTCGCGAGGTCGACGAGAAGCTCGGCCGTCTGCCCCTGCGCTACTTCGACAGCCACCCCCACGGCGACACGTTGAGCCGTGTCACTAACGACATCGACAACATCGCCACCACGCTGCAGCAGAGCCTGACGCAGATCCTCACCTCGGTGTTCACCGTGATCGGCGTGCTCGTCATGATGCTGACGATCAGTCCGCTGCTGGCGGTGATCTCGCTGCTCGTCCTGCCCATGGCCGGCGTGGTGACGGCGCTCATCGCGGGACGCTCGCAGAAGCAGTTCGCCATCCAGTGGGAGCGGACGGGCGCCCTGACGGGCCGGGTGGAGGAGACCCACACGGGCCACCCCATCGTCAAGGTGTTCGGGCATCAAGACGACTCGGTACGCCACTTCGACGAGGAAAACGAGCAGCTCTTCCAGGCGAGCTTCCGGGCCCAGTTCATCTCCGGGATCATCCAGCCGACGATGAACTTCATCGGCAACCTCAACTACGTCGCGATCTGCGTGATCGGCGGGATGCAAGTGGCCTCGGGCCGGATCAGCCTCGGCGATGTGCAGGCGTTCATCCAGTACTCGCGCATGTTCACCATGCCGATCACGCAGGTGGCCAGCATCGCGAACGTGCTGCAGTCCACGATGGCATCCGCCGAGCGCGTGTTCGACTTGCTCGACGTCGCCGAGGAAGTCCCCGACGTGGCGCAGCCCGCAGTGCTGCGGGAGGCGGTCGGACGCGTCGTCTTCGAAGACGTCTCGTTCCGCTACGAGCCGCAGACGCCGCTCATCGAGGACCTCAACGTGGTCGTCGAGCCAGGCGAGACGGTGGCCATCGTGGGCCCCACCGGGGCCGGCAAGACCACCCTCGTCAACCTGCTCATGCGCTTCTACGACGTCGACGGCGGCCGCATCACGGTGGACGGCAACGACGTTCGGGAGCTGAGCCGCGACAACCTGCGGAGCACGTTCGGCATGGTGCTCCAGGACACCTGGCTGTTCGGCGGCACTATCCGGGAGAACATCGCCTACGGACGCGAAGGCGCGACCGAGGAGCAGATCCAGGAGGCAGCTCGCGCGGCCCAGGTCAACCACTTCGTGCGTACCCTGGAGCACGGCTACGATACCGCCATCGACGACGAAGCCGCCAACGTGTCACAGGGGCAGCGGCAGCTCCTTACCATCGCCCGGACGTTCCTGGCCGACCCCCCCATCCTGATCCTTGACGAAGC
Source organism: Candidatus Limnocylindrales bacterium (assembly GCA_052144055.1). Taxonomy (GTDB): domain Bacteria; phylum Chloroflexota; class Limnocylindria; order Limnocylindrales; family CSP1-4; genus JAJYNJ01. Next base: position 4,214 of record JBKQRF010000072.1, on the reverse strand, counting down.
CACGAGCTCTGTCGACACGCGGACGGAGGTGTTGGTCCAGCGGGCGATGACCCGGCTGATGCACGGCCGGACCTCGTTCGTCATCGCGCACCGGCTCTCGACGATCCGCGACGCGGATGAGATCCTCGTCATGAACCACGGCCGGATCGTCGAGCAGGGCACCCACGACGAGCTGTTGGCCCGTCAGGGGTTCTACGCGGAGCTGTACAACAGCCAGTTCGTGGAGCCGCTGGCCGAAGCCGTGTAACGACCCGGGCTCGCTGGCAGAGCGGCCCCGAGTCGTCCCTGGTGTGCCTCCTTGGCGGGCCGCTCTGGCTGTCCGGGCGTGCCTCCCGGCAGGCCATCGTCTCGTGCTGCTCGCGGCCCCGTTCGCCATACCACCCACGCTCGGACAGCGGGCGGATGTCCGTGCCCGTGATCAACACTCCAACACGAAAGGAACTCGATGAGCCACTTCTTCACGAGCCTCGGGCGCTTCTCGGTGCGCTTCCGGTACCTGGTCGTCCTCGGCTGGGTGGTGGTCACAGTCCTTGCCGTGCAGTTCCTGCCGTCCCTGAGTGACGTCGCGAAGGACACAACGAGCGGCTTCCTGCCTGCGAACTCCCCGAGCATGCAGGCGATCGCCATGACCGCGCCCTTCCAGAACACCTCGCTCGCCGAGGCGACGCTCGTGGTGGCCCGCAGTGGCGGGCTCACCACGGCTGACAACGCCGCCATGGACCGACTCGAGACACACATCCGGGGTGTCGCTCACGTGAAGGTCGTGGCTGACCTCGGTGTCTCGGGCGATGGCCAGGCGCGCCAGGCGCTCGTCGAGGCGGACGTCTCGGCGTTCAGCGCTGGGCCCCAGGCCAAGAGCGTCGTCGACGCCATCCGTTCCACGTTCGGTGCGGCCGCCGCCCCGCCCGGCCTCCAGATCCACCTGACCGGCCAGCTCGCGACGCAGGTCGACAGCGTCGGGACAATGACGACCTCGATGAACCAGACCCAGGAACTGTCCGTCCTGTTCATCGTCGTCCTGCTCCTGCTGGCCTTCCGGGCCCTGCTCGCCCCACTCGTGACCCTCGTGCCAGCGGCCTTCGTGCTCGTCCTGTCGGGGCCTGTGATCGCCGAGGCGACGAAGGTGGGCGTGCAGGTCTCGTCGATCACCCAGCTCATGCTGATCGTCCTCATCCTGGGCGCGGGGACCGACTACGGCGTGTTTCTCGTTTTCCGCGTGCGCGAGGAGTTGCGCCGCGGCCTGACGCCGTCCGATGCGGTCATCCGCTCGGTCAGCCGGGTGGGTGAGTCGATCACGTTCTCGGCCCTCACCGTCATCGCCGCGCTCATGAGCCTCGTGGTTGCCGAGTTCGCGTTCTATCAGGCCCTCGGGCCCGCCCTCGCGATCGGGATCGCCCTCATGCTGCTGGCGGGCCTCACGCTCCTGCCTGCTCTGCTGGCCATCCTCGGCCCGGCGGTGTTCTGGCCGAGCGGCACGGCGGCCCGGAGCGAGGCACGGCCCGGCGTGTGGGACCGCATCGGCGGGGTCGTCACACGGCGGCCAGGGCGCACCCTCATCGGCGGGATCATCCTCTTCGGTGCGCTCGGCTCGACGCTTCTGGCGACAGGGGTGGCCGGCTTCGGCTTCTCCACGTCGAGTCCGGCGGGCAGCGACTCGGGCGCCGGAGCCGCGCTGATCGCGGCGCACTTCCCCTCGTCCAACGCGAGTCGTAGTGCCGTCCTCTTCCAGTTCCCGACGTCTGTCTGGGATGACCCCGCGGTGCTCGCCCAGGCGCAGGGCGGCCTCGCCAGCCTCCACGAGTTCAGCGGTCTCATCGGGCCGCTCAATCCCACCGGTGCGCCAATCACGACCACCCAGCTGACGCAGCTACACAGCGCCCTCGGCCCGGCGGGACAACTCCCTCCGGTGCCGGTGACAACCGCGGTCCCGACGCAGCTGTATGACGCGTACCGGGCAACCGGTCAGCTCATCAGCCCCGATGGTCATACGGTCCAGTACTCGGTCGAGTTCGCCAACGGCGACTCGTCGAGCCCGGCGGTCCTCGACTCCGTACCGGCGATGCGGGCCGACGTCGGGCGGGTCGCGCAGACGGTCGGTGCGTCTGCCTCGGGCGTCTACAGCCAGGCCGCCCTGGCCTACGACGTCAGCCACATCTCCGGCAGCGACCTCATCCGGATCGTCCCGATCGTGGCGGTGCTCATCGCGCTGCTCCTCGCGATCGTGCTCCGGAGTCTCGTCGCGCCGCTGTACCTGGTGGCAAGCATCGTCCTCTCGTACCTGGCGGCCTTGGGACTGGTGGGCATCGTGTTCGTCCACCTCGGTGGCCAGGACGGCATCAACTTCCTCCTGCCGTTCCTCATGTTCGTCTTCCTCATGGCGCTCGGCTCTGACTACAACATCCTTGTCATGAGTCGCATCCGCGAAGAGGCACACCAGCTGCCGCTGCGCGATGCGGTGGCGCGTGCGATCGGTAAGACCGGCGGCACGGTCACGACGGCCGGGATGATCCTCGGCGGCACGTTCGCCGTGCTCGCCGTCGCCGCCGGAGGCACCGCGACGGGGGCCCAGATCCAGCAGATCGGGTACGGCGTTGCGGCCGGCGTCCTCATGGACAGCTTCCTCGTGCGATCGCTCCTGGTGCCGTCGCTAGTCGTGTTGCTGGGCCGCGCAAACTGGTGGCCGACACGACTCGCTGTGGGCGACGTATCTGAGAGCCCAGCAGCGCAGAGGGCTGAGCCGGACATCGCCGTGGGCTAACTCGTAGCCCCTCCCCACACGAACAAGCGATGGTGGGTGTGGCCTCACGATCACTCTCGCCGCCGGACTGGTAGCTGGCCCATCGACGTCCATTCCGCGCCCGAGCGGGATCGCGCCTGCGCCTGGCACACGAGATGGCGAACCTCGATCTAGGCTGCTAGCGTCCGGAACGATGCCGAGGCTCTCTCGTCCTGCCGTCGAAGCCGCGCCGCTCCTACGAGAGGCCGGCTTCGCGTTGCTGCTGCGCGATCACCGACCGATCGATCTCGACGAGCTCGCTGCAGCCACCGGCCTCGACCGGGAGGCGACGCGGGTGGCGGTCGCTGCGCTCGCCGAGGCAGGCTGGCTCGACCTCGCGGACGGCCGCGTCTCCGGCACCGCCGGGCTGTCGCTCGACCACGGACCGCACCGGCTCCGGCTCGGGGATGCCTGGTTCCGGACCTGGTGCGCCTATGACGCACTGGGCATCGCGGGCGCGCTCGCCGCGGATGCCTGGCTCGAGACCGCCTGCGGCCAGTGTGGCGCGCTGATCGCGCTGACGTTCCTCTCCGGCGTTCCGGATCGCTCAGGCCCCGAACGACTCTGGCTGGCTGAGGGCGGGGAGGACCTGCGCGACTCGTTCTGCACCGCCACCGTGCTCCTGTGCAGTGAGGAGCACGGTGGGGCGTGGGCCTTGGCACGGGGTGACCGTGGACGGTTGCTCTCGCTCAAGGAGGCGTCGCAGGCCGGGGCGGCCGAGTGGGCCGACTGTGCGGAGGCAGCCCGGAGACTGGCGTGACGAGCACCCTGCCGGTGGCGCCGATGACGGCCGAGCATGGAAGCCACCGAGACATGACCTCCTGCCCCGTCCCCGCGACGGAGGAGCGGCCGTGACCCACAACGTCGAACTGCTCTGGTTCGCCGAGTGCCCGAACTACCCGGCGGCCCGACGACTGCTCGCAGACGTCATCGCGGAGGTCGCGCCGGGCACGCCCATTCGAGACGTCGATGCGACGGACCCTGCGGTCGCCGATCGCCTGTACTTCCCGGGCTCGCCGACGATCCGCGTCGACGGGCGCGACGTCGACCCGGCGTACGTCGACCCCGGCGACTACACACCGCGCTGCCGGCTCTACCGCACGAGGCAGGGTCTGCGCGGCCTGCCCGAGCGGCGATGGATTGAGACCGCGCTCCGCGACTGACGGGCGCCGCTTCCTGGTGACACTCTCGACCCTGCCGAAGCGCGGGTCGTCGACGTCACAGCTGGGGACGCCCATCGGTGCCACGATCCGTGTCGCGGCCCCAGCACGAGGGGAGAATCGTGCTGAGCCCTGTGTTCAGGCCGGCCGAGTCGCCACTTCGAGCGCGGCCAGCACGTCGGCCGTGGAGCGTACCCGACCGATGCGCGGGAAGATGAGGCGCACCGTGTGCGCATGCTCGCCCGCGTCCCGGGCGGTCATGGCGTCCTCCACGAACA
>JBKQRF010000071.1:0-2989 GCA_052144055.1 Candidatus Limnocylindrales bacterium | reverse complement strand
CTACTTCAGCCCCGAGTCGATGGCGCTGATCGACGCGCTCCCTCACGAGGAGGTGCCGGCGTTGCTGATGGCGAGTTGAGTGAGCGCGAGGATGACGCGCTGTGACACCACGAACTGGGACTTGACCCGAGGGTGTGCTTGGCGCCCATCAGGCGGCGCGCATAGACGGCCCAGAGGTGGTCCGCTTCGCGCCACTGCGGGTGCATGACGGCCCAGCCGTCCGGGAGCGCGTCGTACAACTCCTCCCACGCGGCTGCTCGCTCAGGGTCGTCCATGTCCGGGGAGTGTAGAGCGGCGCTCCGTGAGGCCTCGCCGTGTGGGCCGTGCTACCGTCGCGGCGCGTCGCACGGCAACCCGATGCGACGTGTCCAGTCAGTCGGCTCGATGGAGAGGGAGTGAAGTGGCGGATGGTCGATCTGGAACTCACGCCTGAGGTCGTGGACCTGCTGCGGCGACCCAATCCGGCCGTCATGGCGACGCTGCGCCCGGATGGCGCGCCGGTCACTGTGGCGACGTGGTACCTGTGGGACAACGGCCGCATCCTCCTCAATCTCGATGTCGGACGAGCGCGCCCCGCCCATCTGCGCCGCGACCCCCGCGTGTCGCTGACCGTCATCGACGGCGAGAACTGGTACCACCACGTGAGCCTACAAGGGAGGGTCACGCTCGTCGACGACCCGGACCTTGCCGACATCGACCGGCTCTCCCGCCACTACGGGGGCCACCCCTATCCGAACCGAGAGCGCCCGCGCGTGACGGCGTAGCTCGACATCGAGCGGGCGCACGTCTGGCCCCGCTGACTGGCTGGCGCGCCTAGCGTCAGCCAGCCCCAAGAGGAGGGTGGCACCCTCGCCGTGCCGCGAGTCGTTGCAGTGCGGCGCGTCGATTTGCCAGAGCGGCCCGTCACACCCACAGGTCGCGGGAGCACTCAGCCGACCCAGCGGATCTCCGGCTCCTTCCGCGCGACCGGCGCGGGCACCGTCTTCGGATGGCCCACGATGATCGGTGCCACCGGCATCCACGTCTCCGGGATGCCGAGCGCCCGTTTCCCCGCCGGGGTGTTCAGATAGCCCTGCGAGAAGCCGATCCAGCAGGTGCCGAGGCCCTGACCGTACGCGGCCAGCATCAGGTTCTCGGCCGCCAACGCGCAGTCTTCGACGGTCCGCCCTCCTTGCCTGATCCCCGAGATCACGACGAGGACGGGGGCGTGATAGAAGATGTGGAACTGCGGGTCACCGAGCATCAGGTATCGCTCGGACTGCGGGCCAGTGGGCATCGTGGCGAGGTAGTGAGACTTCGACGCCCGCGAGATCTGATCGAGCAGTCCTTGATCGCGCACCACCGTGAACGTCCACGGCTGCGCGTTGGAGCCGCTCGGCGCATGGATCGCGGCGTCGATCAGCCGACGGATGGTGGGCTCATCCACCGCGTCTGCCGTGTACTCGCGCGTCGAGCGGCGGCCATAGATCGCCTCGTTGATGTCCATGCTGCAGTTGCTCCCGTTCCCATGCGTGCCGTGGACGCTCGGCGCAGTCTGTTCCTCGCTCCGGCTGGCTGCACAGCCGTGGCGTCTACGGAACGGGCAGAACGTGCTGACCGTCAGCAGCACAGTCGGTGGGCGTCGCGCCCGTCCGGGGCGCGGCTGGCCAATAACAGGTTGTGCGGCTGATGTACCCGGACCCGCGCGCCCGCCAACTCGGGCGGCGTGCCCGATGACGCTCGTGGGGGCTAGGGCTCGTCTTCGGAAACACGGGTGGGCGGTGGGGCGTCATCGGCGGAGATGCTCGCGCGGGCTCGGTCGAGGCCGTTGGCCTGCCGCTGCTTTGGCCCGTGGCCGGTGGACTTCCAGTGGGCCAGCAGACCGGCTCGCTGCCGGAACGTCAAGCCGCACCCGACGCAGACGAACTGGTCGCCCACGCCGACGGGCCGGGCCATGGGGCGGGGTACCTGTGGGGTCATTGGTGGTCACCTTCGATCCCGCCTTTCCACGGAGGATGGGCAGCGGCTACGCCTGTCCCGCCCGGAACTGCTGGGCGAGGGCACGGGGCGCGATGGCCTCCGTCTCGCCGAACGCCTCCGCCCACGGCTTGTCGTCGCTGCTCCGGGTCGTGGAGCGTGCGTAGACGACCCACATCCGACCCGTCTCCCGCCACATCGGGCGCAGGACTACCCAGTCGGCGGGCAGCACGGCGTACACCTCCGCCCATGCCTTATCACGTTCGTCGAGCATCGGGCGGCGTCATCCCTCCGCAGCGTGCCAGAACGCCGATGGCGGCGCCCCCCTCGTCGCCATGCGCCAGTATCACTCTCGGGTTCAGGACATGTTCAGGGGCCGAGACGATCATCCTGACGTTCCTCCTTTCCCCCCTCCCTCCCTCGGACCTGAGCCCCCGGTGAACCCCCCGCCGGGGGCTCACGTGGCGCGGGGGGAGCGGTACCGACCCGGACAGGTAGCGGTCGCCTGCGACAAGGCCCTCGCCTACGTCAGCCTCGACGCGCAGACCCTGCAGGCGTCGCTGCACGTGTACCCATGGCAGCAGGTCCCCGACCCGGCCCTCGACGTGACCGCGACCCTGCTCATGGAACGCGTGGAACTGGCGATGCACCTGACGCTTGCCGATCCCGTGATCGAGGTCCGCGCCAGCGAGCGCGCCGACATCGCCGCCCTGGTGGCGTTCTGGGCTGCCTGCCTGACCAGCGGACCCTCAGTCTGTCGGTGACGGTCGCGTACAGCGTCGGCTGAGCGAACCTCGGACGCGGCGTTCTGTCTCGCCGCTCAGGGCTAATGATGCGGCGCCGGTGAGCCCGATCCGGGAACGTGGGTCAGCCGAGCGTCCACTCCTTTGCCGTCACGAACGTCGATGCTGAAATCGCACGGCGAGGAGCCGACGGTGGCCCTCGTCCGAGCCTGCGTCGTCCGCCTCATCGCCCGCCAGACGCTCAACGGGGGTGGCGAACGGATCGATTTCTTCGACGACGTGCTCCAGAT
>JBKQRF010000070.1:0-4862 GCA_052144055.1 Candidatus Limnocylindrales bacterium | reverse complement strand
CGCGCCAACCGGACCCACACCGAGGAGTTCTACGAGTGCTCGACCGCGGAGCCGACGGTCGCCGGCCTCGGCGCAGCCTTGCGCGCCTGGGAGACCACCTACAACACCGTCCGACCCCACCAGGCGCACCGCTACCTCACCCCGGCCGAGTACCTAGCCTCGCTCGGGGTCGATGTGTAACGGAGGTACCGGACGAGTACAAGCGGTTGACGATTCCACGATCTCCTGTCTACAATGTGTCCCGAGCGGGATGAGCGTCCCGTGGTCCGAGTGGCTTGCACGAACCTACGGAGGCAGGGACAAGTTACTGGCGAAGAAGCCTATCGCTCCTGACACAAGAGGAACCTCTGCTGCGCACCGTCAGCCGGCGTCGGACGCCGAGCGCGGTGCGATTTTGTTTGCTCCGGCGTCGGACGCCGAGCGGTCGAGCGCGCCGCTAGTCGGGGTGCCGGACGCCCACGCCCAGGGCGCAGACAGGTCGCTGCTCGGCCTGTTCGCCGTGAGCGCGAGCCCCACTTCGAGACCCACTTCCCGTCGCTCAGCCGACCGACCGGCCGCTCCCCGCGCCGATCGCGCTGCGCAGCCGTGGCGGAACCGGATCGTCGGTGAGAGCCAGCTCCCACCCGTCGAGCTCGTCGCCCATCCGGAGAACTGGCGTCGCCACCCCCCGGCCCAGCGCGCCGCCATCAGCGGCATGCTCGGCGAGGTGGGCTGGGTCCAGCGCGTGATCCGCAGCGTGCGCACCGGCCGGATCCTCGACGGCCACGCCCGCGTCGAGGAGGCGCTCGCGCGGGGTGAGCCGGCGATCCCGGTCGTCGACGTGGACGTCAGTGAGGACGAGGAGCGCCTCATCCTGGCCGCCTTCGATCCGCTCGGCGCCCTTGCGACCGCGGACTCGGACCGGCTCGCGGAGCTCCTCGCGCTCGTTACGCCCACCAACGACGCCCTAACCGCAGCGCTGGCCAACTTGGCCGATGAGTACCGCCTCGTTCCCGGCTCCGTCGACCCCGATGTCATTCCCCCGCTGCCGGCCGACGCCGAGCTAGACGTGCGGCGGGGCGATGTGTGGCAGCTCGGCGACCATCGACTCTGCTGCGGCGACGCGACCGAACCCGACGACGTCAAGCGTCTCCTCGGCGGGGCGGCCCCCACGCTTCTCGCGACGGACCCGCCCTGGGGTGTCAGCATGGACCTGGCCTGTCGCGACCGCGTCGTGCGGCAGCCGGGTGGATCGTCACCGCGCTCTGCCCGTGCTGCCGGCCACCGCACCAAATCCCTGGCCGCCGACAGCCGGGTCGACTGGTCGGCGGCGTATGCGCTCGTCCCCTCGCTCACAGTGGGGTATGTCTGGCACGCCGCAATCCACGCCGCGGCCGTGGCCGAGGGGCTCCTGCGGATCGGCTTCGAGCTCGTCGCGCAGATCATCTGGGACCAGGGCTTCGTGTCGGGGCGCGGCTGGTACGGCCGGGCTCATGAACCTGCCTGGGTGATCCGAAAGGCGGGCGCGAAGACCCCCTTCTACGGAGCCCGTGACCAGGCCACGGTGTGGCGAGCTTCCTGCCCGAACGCCGCCGGCGGTGCCGACTACGGGGGCTTCGACTACCCGGCGCAGAAGCCCGTTCTGCTGTACGAGACGCCGATCCGCAACCACCTGCGTCCTGGCGAGGCGGTGTACGACCCGTTCGCCGGCAGCGGCACGGCCATCCTCGCGGCCGAGCGCCTCGGGCGCCGCTGCTACGCCATGGAACTCGATCCGCGCTGCGTCCAGCTCGCAATCGCCCGCTGGGAGCAGTTCACGGGCCGCAAGGCGGTGCAGGGATGAATGGCATGACCGGGGAGGGGAGACCGCGCCGGTCGCGGCCGCGGGCCTGGGTACCGCGTTTCCTCGAGGCGATGCGGGCCACCGGCAACGTCCGCCTCTCAGCCGACGCTGCCGGCGTGGACCGCACGACGCCGTACAGGCTCGCCCAGCGGGACCCCTCGTTCCAGGCGGCCTGGGCGGAGGCCGAGCAGGACGCCATCGACGTCCTCGAGGCGACCGCCCGCCAGCGCGCCCTCTCCTCGAGCGATCAGCTCCTGATGTTCCTCCTGCGCGGTCTGCGGCCTGAGCGCTACGGGTCCGCAGTTGACGTGCGCCTCGAGCTCCGCGCCGACGCCGAGCGTCTCGCGCCGAAGCTCGGGGTGTCCGTCGAGGAGCTCCTCGAGCGGGTGAGTCGCAAGGCCGCGGAACTGTTCAGATGAGCCGCCCCCGTCGCAGGGGGCGGCAGGGCCCCTTGAGCCTCCCGCAGCAGCAGCTGCTGCTGGCTGTCGTGGCCATGGAGATCGAGGCCGAGCAGAGGCGCGCCGGTCTTGACCCGGTCGCCTGGGTGATCGAGCGTCTCGGCGAGGAGCTGTGGAGTAAGCAGCGTGACATCGCCCAGGCGGTGGCGGCATTCCGCCGGGTGGCCGTCCCGAGCTGCCACGGCGTAGGCAAGAGCTTCATCGCCTCCCGCCTCGCCGCTTGGTGGATCGACACACACCCGGCGGGCAGCGCGTTCGCCATCAGCACGGCGCCGACGTTTCAGCAGGTAAGGGCCATCCTGTGGCGCGAGATCGGGCGCGCCCACGCCAAGGGCAACCTTGCGGGGCACGTCAACCAGACCGAGTGGTGGGTCAACGGCGAGCTCGTGGCCTTCGGCCGCAAGCCCGCCGACACCGAGCCTGCGGCGTTTCAGGGCATCCATGCCCGGCACGTCCTCGTCATTCTTGACGAGGCGGCGGGCATCGCCAAGCCGCTGTGGGACGCCGCGATCTCACTCACCGCGAACGAGGAGAGTCGCATCCTCGCCATCGGTAACCCCGATGACCCAGGTTCGTACTTCGCCACGGTGTGCGCCCCCGACTCGGGCTGGCGCGTCATCGGCATCGACGCCTTTGCGTCACCGAACTTCACCGGGGAGCCCGTGTCCGACGAGCTACGGGCCCTGCTCGTGAGCCCGATCTGGGCGGAGGAGCGGGCAGCGGAGTGGGGCGCGGAGTCCCCCCTCTATCTCGCGAAGGTGCGGGGCCAGTTCCCCGACGCCGTGAGCGACGCGGTGGTGCCGCTCTCCTGGGTCCGTGCCTGCCAGCGCGATCCCCTCGATCCGCTGCTCGAGCGCGCTTGGGCGGAGCGCAGCCCGGTTGAGCTCGGCGTCGACGTGGGTGCTGGCGGCGACCAGACCGTCATCTTCGCCCGACAGGGCGCCCGGGCCGAGCGCATGTGGCGGGGTGACACGCCCGACCCCATGCGCGTCGTCGGCGAGGTCATGCGGGCCATTCGGGCCAGCGGCGCGACCCGGGTGAAGGTCGACAGTGTGGGCATCGGTTGGGCCGTCGCAGGGCGGCTCGCCGAGCTGCGCACGCAGGGCGTTCACGGCGCCGAGATCGTCGCCGTGAACGTGGGTGCCACGCCGACCGACCCGACCCGCTTCGTGCGCTTGCGCGACGAGATCTGGTGGGAGGTGGGCCGCGAGCTGTCCCGTACCCTAGGGTGGGACCTCCGCGAGGTGGACGACGCGACCATCGCCCAGCTCATCGCGCCGCGCTACGCTCCCGACTCCTCGGGCCGCATCAAAGTGGAGCGCAAGGAGGACACGAGAGCGCGCCTGGGGCGCTCGCCCGACGACGCCGACGCGCTGCTCCTCGCGTTCTATGCCCCGATCGTGGCGGAAACGGACCCCGACTTCGTGCTGGGGATCGTCAACTGCACGGCGTGCGGAGACCCCTATCCGTGGCACCCGGGCGGGTGGTGCTGGCATTGTGGACACCCGGCGCCGCCCGAGAACCCGTATAGGGATCGCCTGGCGCAGCTCGACGGCGGATGAACGGGTCGGACGCATGCCCTGTACCAGAGCAGGTTGTTGCGCCGGCCGCGCTCAGGGGGTGTTGTTGCACCGCCAGACCGACTCTGCGTGACGCGCCGGGGTTGACCCCGGCCCATGGTCATTCTCTTGATTGCAGGTGTCCGTCTGCGGGGGCGAGCGACCTGTGGGCTTGGTGGCGCGGATCAGACGGGTTCGGGGGCAGTGCGCGGACCTGCGACCCACCTGCTCAACGTCGCCCGCGAGGCGTCCACACGAACGGTGCCTGTCCTGGGCCGCAACGTGGCGCCCTGTCGCCGTGCTGAACTCGCGTGATGGCGACCCTGATCACGTACGCCGCAATGCCGCTGGAACGCGATCCCGGTTGCCTTGGTGACCACGCGTGCTATGCCGTTCGACCTTCGTCCCGCGACGCGATCATCGTCTCGCCGCTTGAACTGACACTGAAAGCCCACTGGGCCTTCACGTCATCTTCATCGCGCCTCGCCACGATGCAAGCAGGCGAACTCGTGCCAGAGAGAACGGGGAACCGGCCAGCCTTGCGCGACAATGACGCGGCAGCGTGCGGAACGGCGGGTCTCTTCGCAACGGATCGAGGTGGCAACACAATGCGGTACTGGTGGTGGGGTCCCGGACACGCTGGCTGGGTCGTGGCGCTGCTCGGCGGGCTGTTCTGGCTCCTCATCGTGGTGTTGGTCATCGCGCTGATCGTGCGGCTCGTGCGGGGACCGCGCCAGCGCTACTGGATGCAGGGTTCGCATCCCGACGATCCCGAGCAGGTGCTGCGGGCTCGCTTCGCCCGAGGCGAGATCGGCGCCGACGAGTTCCAGCAACGCCTCGAGGTGCTGCGCCGCGCCGGACTGCCGCCGGGCAAGTAACTCGGGGACCGGATCAACTCTTAGGGCCTGTGGCCGAATGCCCTGGAGGGTTTGCTAGGCGTTTGACGCCTCCTCGGAGCCGTGGAGCAGTAGGAAACGCCAGGACCCGTCGCGCCGAACGAGCGTGCCGGTCAGGCAGTAGGGG
>JBKQRF010000069.1:0-21624 GCA_052144055.1 Candidatus Limnocylindrales bacterium | reverse complement strand
ACGGGACGCCCTCCGCGATCAGCCTCGCGAACGCCTCACGCTTGGCATACAGCGGCTTCCGCCCTCGACGACCCATCGCAACTCCCCAGCCTCATGAGTGTTGCGACGTTCGCCAGATTCCGCCCCTGCTCGAAGTGCGTCGCAGGCCGGCGGGCGCGGGCGTCAGCAAGCGTATCGGCCCAGAACGCATCGAAATCGGGTGGCTCCTCGCGCGGCGGCGCATAGGCACGCAGCTCATCGAGCGGCAAGTCGAGCTGCGGCATCAGGAGGACCTCGGTGCCTATGGCGCGCATTCTCCGGCGGCCACCACGATCGAGAATCGTGACACATGCCGAGCGTTGACGAAATAGGTCCGTGGAACACACTAAGAGTGTCACCGTGTGGTCGAAGAAGCGCCGGCTCCACCTTGACCACGACCTGCTCGACTGGTTCGCGGCCGGGCATGACACAGCGCCTAGAGGCGGAGGCATGGACGGAACCACGATGGATCTCACGCTAGAACCGAGTCGGACGGCCCTCGTCGCCATCGACCTGCAGCGCGGGCTGGCCGCCCAGCCGATGGCACCGTATCCAGTGGCCGAGGTGGTTGAGCGGACTACGCGCCTGGCCCATGCGCTGCGGGCGACAGGCGGCGCGGTGATCCTCGTGCGGGTGATCGCCTCGCCCGACGGAAAGGACGCGCTGCGTCCGCTCACCGATGCACCGCCGGCGTGGTCCCGGGGGTCGCGGCCGGCGGACTGGGCTGAGATCGTGCCCGAGCTCGGCACGGACCCGAGCGACTTGGTCATCTCGAAACGCCAGTGGGGCGCCTTCTACGGGACCGAGCTCGACCTCCAGCTCCGGCGACGTGGCATTGGGACGATCATCCTGACAGGTGTCAGCACCAACGTCGGCGTGGAGAGCACGGCCCGCGACGCGTTGGAGCGCGGCTACGAGCAGGTCTTCGTGGAGGACGCGGTGAGTGCCAGGGACGCCGGCGAGCATGTGCACACCGTGCGGGTTGTGTTTCCCCGCATCGGTCGGGTGCGCTCGACCGCCGACGTGCTGGCCGCGCTGCAGAATACCGAGTCCGACAGGCGGGCCTCAGGCTGAGACGGGCCTGCGCAGGAGCCCGTTCTCCCCATCTGGACGTCATCTCGTACCCACAGGGTGGGTCTCTGCCGGTCGGTTAGGCCTGCGTTACCGGCCGCCAGCCTGAGACCGCGCAGGTGGTACCCGGTCGTCGCGATCGACGCTCTTGTTGGCCAATTCGAGCCAACTGCACCCTAGGCCGGCGGCCGAGCGGAGTGTGCCCGAGCGGCCAACGGTGAGCGAAGTAGCCGGAAGGGTCGACCCAACTCCGCCGATCTCAGGGCCGTGAGGATCACTTCGAGATCCCGATAGCCTTCTTCGACCGTGCTGCGAACCGGCGTGTCGCGAACGATGGCCGAATGGAAATCCTCGAACTCGCCGACGTACCCGAGTGGCGCTGCGATCGTCTCGCGACGGGGTTTGACACCTTCGCGCGCGATCGTGATCTGAGAGGGCTCGACCGTAATGCTTCCCGCCGTACCCATGACCACGAGTCGATCTTCGTGGTATCCGTGGACGCTGAACGAGTGGGCGTACATGCCGTCAAGCCCGTTTGCCGTCTTGAAGAGCAGCATGAGAGAGTCGACCGGACCAAGCGTCGGGTTCACGCGGCTCGTCGTCGCCATGCCTGACACGACATCGCCAAAGATCTCGCGCAGGGCCGCGATCTTGTGGATGCCCCCATCAGTGACATAACCCCCCGGGTACTGCTGGTGGATCCGCCACGCGGTCTGCGCGTATGGATTGCTCGGCTCCAGCAACTCGAAACTGGTCCAGCATGCCCAGAACGGATCGCCGATCTCGCCGGCGGCGATGTGTGACTTCACGATCTGGAAGGCCGGTCTATAGCGGTAGTCCTCGGCCACCATCGTCACGGCGGGACTTGCCGTCGCCAGCTCGACCAACCGACGCGCCTGGCCAAGCGACGCTGCAAGGGGCTTCTCGATCATCACATGCTTGCCGGTCCGGATCGCGTCGCGGGCGACTTGATACGTCAGGTGGATCGGAACGGCCACGATCACCGCGTCGACGTCGGCTCGGTTCAGGACTTCCCGATAGTCAAGCACGTATGGCACGCCGCCCAAGAGCGCCGCGTAGTCCTTGGCCTTCTGTTCTGTGCGATTGCAGGCCACCACGACGTCATACTTGTCGTGCAGCTGCTGCAGCACCGGAAGGTGAAGGGTTGTAGCGGCGATCCCCGTTCCAATGACGCCGAGTCTGACCTTCATCGCGATCCTCACTCTCTGCACGACGCTGGCGTTGACGCGCTCCCCTGTTGGAACGCCGCAGCACGGACATGGCGGCTTCAGATTCGAGAGCCCACTGCGGACACGTCTTCGCAAGTCCGCACAGCCGCTGGATGATCACGGTTACGATCTCCCTCGCACACGACGCCGGAACCGCTGAGAGGGAGGCAAGATGGCTGCCCCAACGCATGCGAGCTGCGACGACCCCTCCCAGCCGGGCGGCTCCACGCGCGGGTGACTCGCATGCAGAGCAATCGGCCGCCTCAGTCCGGCCCGACCGGCAGTGTCGGCCAGCCGTTCGTTCTGGGGGTCAACTACTGGCCGCGCCGAAAGGCCATGCGCTGGTGGGAGGAGTTTGACGCCGGGGAGGTGCGCGACGAGTTCGCCATTATCCATGCGCTGGGCCTCTCCCACGTGCGCATCTTCCTCCTCTGGGAGAGCTTCCAGCCGACGTCCGACCAGGTTAGCGTCGGCGCGCTGCGGGACCTCCAGACGGTGTGCGACATCGCAGCCGACTTCGGCCTCCGGCTGGAAGTGACGTTCTTCACCGGCCACATGAGCGGACCGAACTGGGCACCGCCGTGGCTCATCGACCGGGGCCGGCGGCTGCAGCCTGGTGATCGGCAGATCGTTGGGCTGGCCAGCCCCCGCGGAGAGACGAGCCCCATCCACGACATATACAGCACCCCGTTCGTTGTCGAAGCCGAGGACCGCCTCCTCCGCGCGGTGTGCGGAACACTGGGGGACCACCCCGCAGTATGGGCGTGGAGCCTCGGCAACGAGCCCGACCTCTTCTGCCGACCACGCGATGCTCGGACAGGACGGACGTGGGTCCGTGATCGAGCGGCGATGATCAGGTCGATCGACTCTGATCGGCCCGTCCTCGTAGGCCTGCACGGGGCCAACCTCGAAGCCGACGTAGGTCTCCGCCTCGGCGACATTGCGGCCGAGACGGACGTATCCGTGATGCACGGCTACTCCATCTACAGCTCGCTCGCCCGGGCGCCCCTCGATCCCGATTTCGTTCCCTTCACCGCCGCCGTCGCCGCTGCGCTCGCCGGACGACCCGTCCTATACGAGGAGTTCGGCGTCAACACGAGCTCACCCGATGGGCCCAGCCACTGGCGGGACCTCGTCCTCTGGGGTGGCCGCCATCGCCGCGCCCACTTCGCGTCCGAGGACGACGCGGCCGCGTACGTCGCGGCCGTTCTGCCTCGGCTCGTTCGGGTCGGCAGTCTCGGTGCCTTCGCGTGGTGTTTCTCGGACTACGACCCCGGCCTGTGGCACCTGCCGCCGTGCGACTTTCAGGTGTACGAGCGCTTCTTCGGCCTCCTTCGACCGGATGGCAGCCTGAAACCGAGCGCGCACGTCATGTCGGAGTTCGCGCGGACGCAGCCGACCGTCCGCGCTCCCGAGCGCACCGTTGACGTGCACGGCTCGGCCGACGACTACTACCGCGACCCGCTCCTCCGCATGGCCGAGCTCTACGATCGCTTCGGCAAGCTCGACTAAGCACGGCCGTCACGCGGCGGCGCACCCGGCGTGCCGCACTTCGTGCTCAGGGCCCGATGAGTGACACGATCCTTCCCGGCGTTGGTTGGCTGTTCCGCAGCGCGCCGCACCCGTCCGCAGTCCTTCGGTCGCGGCCACGCTAGTGTCCGGCATCGGAATTGGGTAGCCTGTGCGGCCGACGACGCGTGCGTCGGCGACGAATGGGGCGCTCCCAGCCGGGCCGCTTCCAAAGCGGCTGGATCACCCCGCGGATTGTCGGCCGGTTCCACGGCGGGGCCCGGTAGGTTCGGCTGGTGAGCCGCTCCCCGTGGACCCACGACGACCTGAAAGGACACCATGGAGCACTTCGATTTCGTCATCATCGGCGCGGGCCCGGCCGGGGAGGCCGCCGCGTACGAAGCCCGCGAACGTGGAGCGAGCGTGGCCGTCATCGACCGCGACCTATTCGGCGGGTCGTGCCCCCACTGGGGGTGCATTCCTTCGAAGTCGCTCCTCAACGCGGCCGCCCGGCACGCCGCCGGGGGGGACTACCCGTGGCCGCGGGCATCGGCGCGCCGCGACTACATGATCAACCGCGAAGGGCGCGCCTACCCGGACGACACAGGCCATGTCCGAGGGCTCGAGACCGCAGGAGCCAAGGTCTATCGCGGGGAAGGTCGCC
Source organism: Candidatus Limnocylindrales bacterium (assembly GCA_052144055.1). GTDB lineage: Bacteria > Chloroflexota > Limnocylindria > Limnocylindrales > CSP1-4 > JAJYNJ01. The sequence goes on along the minus strand of JBKQRF010000069.1, from coordinate 17,133 downwards.
TCGCAGGCCCCGGCCGCGTTGCGATCAGCGACGGCGCCGCGTCTCATGAGCTCGCAGCGCAGACCGTGATCCTCGCGGTCGGGTCGGCCACCAAGGTTCCGCCTGTCGACGGGATCGAGACCGTCCGGACCTGGACGAACAAGGAGGCGGTGGGCGCGCGCGAGCTGCCTCGAAGCCTCCTCATCCTGGGGGGCGGACCGACCGGCGCCGAGATCGCCCAGCTCTATGCCCGGTTCGGCGTCCGGACAATGATCGTGCAGTCCGGCCCCCGGCTCCTGCCCCATGATCACCCGCGGAACGGAGAGTCCGCGCGCCTGGCGCTTGAGCGCGACGGCGTGACCGTACGGCTGGGCGTCCGGGCTTTGCGCGCCAGGGCCGCGGCGGGCGCCGACGGGGCAGACGTCGTCGAACTAGACGACGGCTCGACGGCTCAGGGCCACGCCGTCCTGCTGGCCGTCGGCCGGACGTTCCCTTTCGCGGAGCTAGGGCTGGAGACGATCGGCATTGACCCACAGGACGGAACGGCCGTCGCCCGAGACGGCCGGCTGCGGGTCACCGACGGCGTGTACATGGCGGGCGACGCGGCAGGGCCGGAGCTGCACACGCACCAAGCCCACTACCAAGGTGTGATGGCCGTCCGGATGGCGCTCGGCGACGCGGTGAGGCCAGACTACCGGGCTCTGCCCCGGGCGACCTACACAGATCCGGAACTCGCATTCGTCGGAGTCTCGCTGGAGCAGGCCGTCTCGCAAGGACACGATGCGTTCGAGCTCGTCGCCGACTTTGCCACCACCGCCAAGGGGTACTCGGTCGAGGCGACCTTCGGGCACGTCACGATCGTCGTCGACCGCGCCACCCACCAGCTCCTCGGGGCGGCGATGGCGACGCCGGACGCGTCCGCGGCCATCCACGAGTGCGTCTTGGCGATCAAGGCGCGTGTGCCCATCGAGGTTCTGGCCGACACGATCCACGCGTTCCCGTCGACCTCCCGGATCTTCAACGGGCTCTTCAACGACGCGGCGAACGAACTGGCAGTGTCGGGCGCGACGTTGGCGCCGGGGCCCCCTCGGGCCGACACGCCCGGAGCAGACAAGCCCACCGATTAACGTCGGCGGCGGGACCGCGTGCTCTGTCGCCACGAGAGGGCGATCGCGCCGAAGGATCGCGCTGAGCGGCTGCCTGTACGCGGATGCGCCGGGGGCGACCGATGGGGTGTCTGGGACGACCGACTCTGCCGCAGCGGAGTCAGCTCCCGGCGAGGAGCGACGAGCGTAGGCCACCGGCCAGGGCTCGTCGCGGGACCCCGTCCGGTACTCCGCGTCAAGGCGAGCCAACTCCACGGTCAGCTCAGCGAGCCCAAGTGCACGGCCGACGACGGCCCGGTAGTCGGACCAGGTGAGAAGCCACCAGGCGTAGAACAGGGCCCAGTCAGGATCTGCACCACCAGTCTTCTCGGTCACCACTGCGTGGACGCGCTCCGCGCGCTCCAGAATGGACGCCAGATGCGTCACGCGATCGTCCATCGGCATGTCCCCCTGATCGGGAACCCGTCTCGGCTGATCGAGGCACGGCTGCCGAGGCTCGGGCGAGACCGGTAGCTTAGCGGAGCAGGGAGAGGCCGAGCTTCTGGCAACCCCTCGCGGACACCGGACTCATCATCTCGGACGCGCTCGCGGTTGCACAGGGGAACTGCGCGCGCGCCGCAAGGCCTAGCGGAGCAGCAGACGTGCCCAAGGAGCCACTCGGCGAGGTTGCCACGCCTCTGCAGCTCCCCCGCCTCGAAGACCCGGGGCGTGCGGCGCGTTCCGCGCTCGGGGAGGACGTGTTCGAGGCAGCCTACCAGGCGGGTCGAGCGATGAGCCTCGACGAGATCGTCGGCGACTTGCGCCCCTAGCAGGCCCGGGGCACTTCTAAGCGGTGGTTGCCTAGCGCCCAAGGACGGCATCGCCTCGTCGGGTGGCAGTCGCGGTGTCATGTCCCCGTAGGCGCCGCGTGCTAGAGGCGCGCACCCCACGCCGCAGTGCACCCAGATGCTAAGTTGTCAGATAGGTAGACAGCCTGTCAGGGCCGTGGGGAGGGACATACAACGTCGGGCGCTGCTGTTTCCCCGGGCCTCGTGCAAAGCCGCAAGCGCATCGCGCTCGCGGACCGGCGGCGCGCTGAAGCGGCTCTCGATGCGGCTGCGGTCCCTGGCGCGATCGCCGACGCGCAGCGCGCGGGTGTCTGCTTCGATATCCAGCGCTACTCGATCCACGACGGACCAGGCATCCGCACCACGGTCTTCCTGAAGGGCTGCCCGCTCGCATGCCTCTGGTGCCACAACCCGGAGAGCATCGCTCGCGCGCCCGAGTTGCGCGTGCTCGCGGGGCGGTGCGTCCGCTGCGGGGCGTGCACGAAGGCGTGCCCCCTGGGCCTTGCCGACGGTCCCAACCTCCCTGACCCGGCGCGCTGCCTGCGCTGCGGGTCATGCGCCGCCGCCTGTCCCACGGGGGCGCGCCAGCTGACCGGGCGCGCCTGGACCGTGCAGGAAGTGCTCGACGCGGTCCTGAGGGATCGCCCCTTCTACGACGACTCGGGGGGCGGCGTCACCTTCTCCGGCGGTGAGCCGCTCACACAGTGGCGATTCCTGCTGGCCTGTCTCGAGGCGGCGCAGGCGCAGGGGCTGCACACTGCCGTCGACACCAGCGGGTTCGCCTCTCTGGCCGTCATCCGAGCGGTCGCCACCCGGACAAACCTCTTCCTCTACGACCTCAAGGTGCTCGACCCGGAGCGCCACCTGCGCTTCACGGGGGTGCCGCTCGCACCGATCCTGCGCAATCTGCGGGCGCTGGATGCGACAGGGGCCCGCATCTGGCTGCGCATGCCGCTGGTGCCCGGGTACAACGACGACCGCGCCAACCTCGAGGCAGTGGGGACCTTCGCCGCCGGCCTGCGCCACGCCCGGCGCCTACACCTGCTGCCGTACCACCGGCTGGGCGCCGAAAAGTACGCTCGGCTGGGCCGCGCCGATCCCATGGGCGACGTGCCGTCACCGACGTCAGATACCATCGAGACCGCGGCAAGGATCCTGCGCGCCTACAGTCTCGACGTTCACGTGGGAGGCTGATCGATGAACCCACGAGTGGAGCGACTGCGCGAGCGGAGCCAAGCGGCCCGCCCGTCGGTCTCCGCCGAACGCTCCCTGCTGATGACGCGCGTCTATCGAGAGCACCTGGGCAAGCACTCGGCGCCCGTCCTGCGCGCGCTCGCGTTCCAGCGGCTCTGTACTGAGAAGGCGATCACGATCGAGCCCGACGAGCTGATCGTCGGCGAGCGCGGACCCGCCCCCAAGGCGACACCCCTCTTCCCCGAATTGACCTGCCACAGCCTCGCGGACCTGCGCATGCTCGACGGGCGGGACAAGACGAGCTACGCCGTCTCACCGGAGGTCCTGGAGGCCTACGAAGCCGAGGTGATCCCCTACTGGCGCGGTCGCAGCCTGCGCGACCGCATCGTCGAGATGCTGCCCCCGGAGTGGCACGACGCCTACGAGGCCGGGGTCTTTACCGAGTTCATGGAGCAACGCGCACCCGGCCACACCGTGGCCGACGGCAAGCTCTACGCCAAGGGCATGGAGGACTTCAAGGCGGATATCGCGCGCGCCATGGCGACACTCGATCTCGAGAACGATCCGCTGGCCGCGCACCGGCTGGAGGAGCTACGCGCCATGCAGATCGCTGCTGATGCGGTAGTCCGCTTCGCCGAGCGCCATGCTGCACTGGCCACCGCGCTCGCGGCCCACGAGCCCGATCCCGGTCGGCGCGCCGAACTTGGTCGCATCGCGCAGGTCTGCTCCTGGGTGCCCGCACATGCGCCCCGCGACTTCTGGGAAGCCCTGCAGATGTACTGGTTCTGCCATCTGGCGGTCATCACCGAGCTGAACGGCTGGGATGCCTTCTCGCCGGGGCACCTCGACCAGCATCTGGAGCCCTTCTACCGGCGGGGGATCGCCGACGGCACGCTCACCCGCGAGGCGGCCAAGGAGCTGCTGGGCAGCTTGTTCGTCAAGTTCAACAACCACCTGGCTCCACCGAAGGTTGGTGTGACCAACGCCGAGAGCGGGACCTACACCGACTTTGCCGACATCGATCTCGCGGGGCTGCGCCGCGATGGCTCGGACGGCGTGGGAGACGCGTCGTACGTGCTGCTCGAGGTGATCGACGAGCTGCACCTCGTGCAACCCAGCCCCAACGTCCAGCTCTCGCGCGTGACGCCCGAGCACTTCCTACAGGCGACGTGCCGGGTGATCCGCAAGGGCTACGGGTATCCCGCGCTGTTCAATGCTGACGGTGTGGTGACGCAGCTGCTGCGCAAGGGCAAGAGCGTCGAGGACGCCCGCGAGGGCGGCACGAGCGGCTGCGTGGAGACGGGCGCCTTCGGCAAGGAGGCCTACATCCTCACCGGCTACTTCAACCTGCCGAAGGTGCTCGAGATCACACTCCACGACGGGCTCGATCCCCGCACGGGCGGCCAGCTCGGACCGCATACTGGCGACCCCCGGCAGTTCGCAACGTTCGAGCAGCTCTTTGCCGCCTTCGAGACGCAGGTGCGTCACTTCGTGGCGATCAAGTTGCGCGGCAACGCGCTCATCGAGCGCCTGTACGCCGACACGATGCCGGCGCCGTTCCTGTCGCTGATCACGAGCGACTGCATCGAGCGGGGGCTCGACTACAACGAGGGGGGCGCCCGCTACAACACCTCTTTCATTCAGGGTGTCGGAATCGGCACGCTGACGGATAGCCTGGCCGCGCTCCGCACGCTGGTGTTCGAGGACCGCGCCATCGGCATGGACGAGCTGCTCGACGCCATGGACACCGACTACGAGGGGCAGGAGGCGCTGCGCCAGCGACTCCGCAACCGCGCGCCGAAATGGGGCAACGACAACGACTCGGCCGATGGGCTGATGCGAGCGGCTTTCGACGCGTTCGTCAGCGCCATCGACGGGAAGCCCAACGGGCGGGGTGGCAGTTACGGGGTGGACATGCTGCCCACCACAGCGCACGTCTACTTCGGGTCGGTCACGGGTGCCACGCCCGACGGACGATCTGCCGGCGCGCCATGTTCGGAGGGGATTTCGCCGGTCCAGGGCGCCGATCGGATGGGGCCGACCGCGGTGTTTCGCTCAGCCGCCAAGATGGACCACGCCCGGACCTGCGGCACGCTGCTCAACATGAAGCTGAGCCCAGGCGTGGTCGAGGGCGACGACGGCATCGCCAACCTCGCGCACCTAGTCCGGACGTACTTCCGCCTCGGCGGCCACCACGTACAGTTCAACGTCGTGCGGGCCGACACGCTGCACGCCGCCCAGGCACGCCCCGACGAGTACCGCGACCTAATCGTGCGCGTCGCCGGTTACAGCGACTACTTCTGTGATCTCTCGCGTTCTCTACAGGACGAGATCATCGCCCGCACTGAGCACGAGAGCCTATAGGGCCACCCTCGAGGCAGCGACGGACGGTGCGCGATGGGCCAAGTACGGCCCGATCCACATTGAGCGCGAAGCTCCGCTCGAGCGTACGGACCGCGTTTCTGGGGGCGATGGCGGAAGAGAGCCCGGAAGCGGGCCCCCCTTGTCGCAACAGCGCAGATAACCGCGCTCGGCAGGAGAATGCCCAGATGCGGAACACCCTGAAATGGCCGACGCTGATCCTGGCGAGCCTGGGTTCACTCGCGGCGGCGTTCGTTGGAGCCTACGCGCCGCGGCGCGCCCGGAGGCTGTCCGCCACGTACGCGAGGTTCAGGGACGACCTCCAGTCCGCCCATGACGCGATCGACGCCACCTACAACCACCAGTATCGGGTCGTGAACGGCATCCGCTGGCACTTCGTCGACGAGGGCGCTGCGGATGGCCCAGTCATCCTGTTCCTGCACGGCCTGCCCGAGGGCTGGTACTCGTGGCACGAGGTGCTGGCCAGGGTAGATCGGCGCTATCGCCTGATCGCGATCGACATGAAAGGATACGGTCGTTCCGACCTGCAGGACCCGGATTACGACTGGCACCGGGTCGCCGGGCAGACCGCGGATCTCATGGCCAGCCTCGGCATTGAGCGGTACTTCGTGGTGTCGCACGACTGGGGCTCGATCATCGGCAGCGTGCTGGTGGTGGACCATCCGGAGCACATCCTCGGGTACGTCCGCATGGAGGCGGACCTGATCCCTCGGGAAGGCACAGTCGGTCGACTCGCCGCGTACCTCCAGAAGCCGCAGTGGCTTCTCTTCCGCAACACCTGGCTGGCGACGTACTTGATGCGCGACCCAGGACGGTTCATTGACCGCGTGTATCGCGGCCGCATGACGACCTCGCTCCAGAAGGCGGATCGCGACTACCCGTATACGAGTTCTCCCGGCCCGGTGTCGCGGAGATGAACCCGCGGTACTTCAAGGCACGCAACTGGGATCTCGACGCCGCCATCGCGAGGATCTGCGCGCACAGCCTCCCGTTCCCGGTGCTCCAGCTGCAGGCCGACCGCGATCGGGCCCAGCCCCCCGCGCTGTTCGCCGATGCCGCCTTGCGCTGCCCGAACGTCGAGGTGGAATGGGTCACCAATGCCGGCCATTTCGACAACTTCGACCAGCCCGCCCAGGTGGCGGACGCCATCAACCGGTTCGTGCGATCCGTCGAGTCATGACCTCACAGGCATCGCCGCGGCCGCATGGGAGATCCAGGAGACACACGAGTCGGAGCGCCCCAGCTCGCCCCCGGTCGCGCCCGCCGGGCACCGCGTCGACGATATCCCGGTCGCCCACACGCCACCCGGGGGATACGGCGCAACGTTCCCGGGTGCGGTTTTCGCCGGCTGTGCGGAGCCGCTCGTCCCCGGCGCGCCGGATTTGCGGGGTGTGTGGCAGGTGACCGCGGTCGACGTCAACGGTGCGCCGGCGCCCAGAACACACCCGGCCTACCAGCACGTCGAGCGCGTCGAACAGTGCGGTGACCGGCTCGTTGTCACCGGCGGCGGGGTGATCCACGACATGCGGTGCGACGGCACCGCCGAGCATGGCGTCCACGACGTCGCCGAGCGGGACTTCAAGACCGCGATTACCGTCGTCGCCACCTATGAGAACGGGGTGCACGTGCTGCGCCCCGTCGGGTTGCTGCCGTGGCTATTGGGGCTGCGTCGCAGCGGGCGCATCAAGGTCACGCGCCGTCGGGATGGCACCGACATGATCTGGTCGTATGTCGGCTTCACTGCCCGACTGCGACGAATCGGGGGACCCGACACGCTGCCGCCAGCGACGGAACGGGACGAGGGCTAGTACGCCGCCGGGCAAGTCGGCGGCCTGCTCGGCGCCTCCGACGCTCGTCGAGGGAATGATTGCAGCAGACCTGGTACATATCAGCCTGCGCCGGTCACCAGCTCCACGTGCACCACGGTAGGTCCGCCCAGCGGGCTCGACACATTCAGCAGACCGTCGAGCGCTTCGACCCGATCGCGGAGGCCGGCGAGTCCACCGCCGAGCGTCACCACGGCGCCGCCTGCGCCGTCGTCTTGCGCCTCTACGATCAAGCGCGTCCCCTCATGGCGCAGGCTGATAGCGCAGCGGGTTGCCCCGCTATGCTTCGCGACGTTCGCGAGCGACTCGGCGACGACGAAATAGGCGGCCCGCTCCACGGCCGCTGGCAGCCGCTCGCCCGCGGCGAGAGTGCTGTCGAGGACGGTGGGCACAGGGCATCCGCCGGCGACGGCCCCGAGCGCCGCCACGAGTCCACGGTCGAGCAGGATCGACGGCGCCGTGCCCCGGACGAGGCTGCGCAGCTCAGTGAGCGCCAAGCGCGCCTGCTCGCGGGCACCTGCGACGAGCATCGTCGCGGAGACGGGGTCTGTGGCGATGCGGTCCTCTGCCAGGCCAAGGTCAATCGCCAGGGCGACGAGACGCTGCTGGGCGCCATCGTGCAAGTCGCGTTCGATGCGTCGGAGCTCGCTCGCCTCGAGCTCCAAGGCGGCGGACCGGCTTCCCCGCAGCCGCTCGACATCCTGGCGCAACGCCTCGGTGCGATCGACGCACAGGAGCCCTTCGACAACGGCCCGGTGCAGGATCATCACGCCGCGCGACACCGAGGCCGCCACCGGCACGAGGACAAGGCCGACGGGCACCCCGACCATCGCCAGGCCCGCCCAGGCGGCCGGGATCCCAGTAAGGAGAGAGTGGACGCCGAGGGATCCCAGGCCGACGAGCAGGAATGGAGTGACCACGAGACCGACGGCAGCGGCCCACAGGCCGACGACGACCGAGAACTCGAGGACGGCGAGGGGGAACAGGACTAGGACATAGACCACGTCCCGCCAGCGGTTCGCATCGAGGAACTGGGCCTCTGTCCACCCGCGCAGCCAAGCTCCGTAGGGCCTGTGCGGGAGGCCGTCGAACGGGCGGTGGGAATGGGCCAGCAAGGGACGCGGGTCGACCATCTGCATCCGCCAGCGCTCGAGCCGCGCGAAAACCCGCGAGAACTCGATGCCCAGGCCGATGATCGGAATCCCCACGAGCCAGATGAGCAGCGAGCCGCCGGCCGAGAAGCAGGCGCTCAGCGCCCCGATCGCCGCGACCGCGATCCCGAGCCCGAGCGCCACCGCGAGCGTCGCCCGCCACGTCGCCTGATCGAGCGGCGACCGGAGGAACGCGCGGAGGGGGCTGGGCCAGCAGGCCCGACCCAGCTGCTGGGCCGGGCCTGCTGGCGCTGGCGCTCATCGGGCGGACCCTACCATCCCGCCTGAGCGCAGATGCGTTCGCCCGGGGCCGCGATCGGCGCCAGAAGGCTCATCCCGCAGCGCTCAGCTCACGCCGAGGGCCGGCTGGGTCGAGCCGCTTTCACCGAACGGCCGTGCCTCGTGCCGGAGGATCCGCCACGCCATCAGGAGGAGCGCTCCAAACCCGAACCCCGCGGCGATGGCCGTCACGAAGGGGAGCAGTCCGGCGACGGCGAGGACTACGACGCCGAGAACGGCGGCTAAGTACGGATGCTCTGGCTCGGCCGCGCCACGCAGCCGGACGAGGATCCAGTCGCCAATCCAGATAGCCGCCACGATCCACGCGTGCAAGGCCAGCGCCGGCAGCAAGAACAGGAGCATGGCGACACCGACCGGGGCGCCGACGACGGTCACGATCAGGAGGAGCGCGACCAGCGGAAGGGCAACCGTCCCGGCGATGCCGGCCACGAGCACCGGGCCAGGCTCACGGCTGATCAGGGACTCGACCGCGCGAACTTGGCGCGCACCCAAAGCGGCCGCCGAGACGGCCGCCAGGGTGGTCACGAGCCAGACGCCCAGGAATAGCAAGATGAAAACCGGGATGAGCAGCCCCCAAGCGTCGCAGCATCGGCGTTGAGGGCCCTCACCGATCCCTGGACCGTGGCACCCGGCTCCTGCGTCACGGTGCCGCTGAACGTCCGCACGTCCCCGAGCACGGTCGTCCCGGCTTGCAGGTCGGCGCTGCCGTTCACGACAACGAGCGTCTGCGCCGTGGCACCCGATAGCGTCGCGGCGCCCCTGATTACGACGATCGTGCCCACCTGGCCGCTGATCCGCGCATCGCCATTGATCGCCACCAGCGCGTCGAGGTGCTCACCAGCGGGAACGTCCACGGCGCCGTTGACTGAGACGAACACTCCGCCGCTGCTCGACGGAGCCTCGGCCGCGAGAGCGACCGGCGCGCCGAGATCGAGAAGGAAGACGGCAGGCACCGCCATCCAGAGAAGCCGTTGCATTGACGTCCCCTCCTAGGAAGTGCGATCTCGACCCGTCCTCCTGTGGTCCGCGACGCGCTGCGTGGCCCGACCTTTGACGGACCGGTCTGACGTACTCGACGCTATCGCGAGGGCGCGGCCGAGCCCAGCCGGGCAGCCGGCGTCTTCGGGGTGGGGGTGTCCACAGGGTCGGGCGGCACTGGCGCACCGGCACCGGACGCGGCGGTGCGCCATCGTGATGTGAACAGCGCCGCCCTGCGCGTCGTCATCGCCGAGGACTCGGTGCTCCTGCGCGAGGGCCTAGTCCGCCTCATCGAGGATTCAGGTGCGCTTGTGGTGGCCAAGGTCGGCGATGGCCCGTCGCTCGTGGCTGCGGTCCTCGAGCACCACCCCAACGTGTCGGTCGTCGACGTCCGCATGACCCCGACCCAGCGCGACGAAGGCCTGCGGGCGGCGATCGAGGTGCGCCGGCACGTCCCTGGATCGCCCGTGCTCGTGCTGAGCCAGTACGTCGAGCGGCAGTACGCGAGCGAGCTCCTGGCCGACGGAGGCGGCGGCGTGGGCTATCTGCTGAAGGACCGCGTCGCCGACGTCCACGAGTTTATGGAGGCCCTCCGCCGGGTGGCCGCCGGGGGAACCGCGCTCGACCCCGAGGTGGTCGCGCAGCTTATGGTGCGGCGTCGGCGGGACGACCGGCTCAGCGCGCTCACACCGCGCGAGCGTGAGGTGCTCGCGGCGATGGCTGAGGGTCGGACGAACGTCGGGATCGCCGCCGCCCTCGGGATCACCGAGGGCGCGGCCGAGAAGCACATCAGCAACATCTTCGGCAAGCTCGACCTGCCAGATTCGGCGAACGACCACCGCCGCGTGCTCGCGGTCCTCGCCTACCTGGGCGCGGATCGGTAGGCGCCTCAGGCGGCAAGATCCCGTCGGGGCGGGTGCCCTCTCCTACGATCGCAATGTCCGGCCTCGACTTGATGGCGGACGTCGGACCGCACCACTCACGCCCGGGTTGACTAGCGCCGACCGGACGCGCTGGATCGGACGGCGCAGCACGATCGGGTGAGGGAACCGGACTCAGACAGCCATCCTCGATAGTCGATCGCAGTTCTCGGACTGGTCGTCTTCGTGGAGGCTTCGATGGAGGTCGGCGATCCACGGGCTGCGTGGATCGGATCGGTCGGTGGAACGACCGAAACCGCCGGGACCACTAGGTCCCATTCGGCCTGCCCATCGGCCGTGGCCGCCCATGGGGCCCCAGGGGCCACGTTGCCCGCCGGCGACGAGCGTGGGCAGCGCGAACCCCAGAGAGAGGAGAAAGAGGAGGAACCCGAAACCCAGGAATCCGCTGACAACGACGTCCGTGGCGCCCAAGGCAACGGCGTGTGAGGCCAAACCGAGCTGGTAGCCGACCAGCCCCGCGACGAGAGCGACAAGACCGAAGAACAGGATCCCGAGAAACCCGCTGCGACGCACGGTTGTGATCTCTCCGTTCTATAAACCCGGGGCTTCCCGGACGGGTGCTTGACAGTTATCAGGCTGGCCGGCTGATATGTGGATTCCATGCAGACAGCGTGCAGGTTCGACGAGCACCGCCGGAGTCGAGCGGCCGGCCGGGCATCAATGGCGTTCACCGGCAGGACAACTCGGCTCTGGAACCGTGTCCCCACCCCGGCCCAACTGATGAGGGCCGCTGTCTCACCCGCTTCGGGGCGGCCTTTGCCCGGGCGAGGGATCGGTTGTCGCGGCGACCTCGGTCGCGACGACAACCCCTCAACAGCCCGTCGTCCTCTTGCATTCCCTGCCCCCGGTGGCAGGCTTGATTGGCGCCCGGACATTTGGGGCCGGCAGCGGAGAGGCATCGTATGACCAACCAGCAGGGCGGGCCCGGTGACGTCCGGCCCAACACACTGCGGGACCAGCGGGCCCCCAACACGTTTCGCGTCACGGGAGCTCCGGGGACTCCCGGTAGCCGACAACAGCTGAACAGTGGTGGCGGGAACATGGGGCCCCTGCGGCGCATCCCCCGGCCACAAGTCTCGCTCTGGGTCTACGTGCTTGCGGCCGTGCTGGCCGTCGTGTTAGTCCTCGTCGTCCTGCAGGCCGTGCAATAGTCGCGTCGGCCTCCTCAGTGCGGGACGGGCGACCCGCGGGAAGGCCTAGCGCGGCAGTGGCGACCAGGGCTGCGTACACGCCAGCCGCAGGCGCCGCGGAGGTAGGCCTCTGGGGTACTATGGTTGCCTTGTCAACTACTACGCGGGAGGCCTGACTCCGATGCGACGACGCGTCGCTGCGCATGACATACCCGTCCGCCTGGTCACCGGTGCCTACATCGCGCACTCCGGGCTGGACAAATGGCGCGGCTCCGCGGAGCAGGCCCAGGGACTGCACACCATGGCGGCGAATGCCTTCCCCGTCTTGCGCCCGATCCCGCCCCGCCGGTTCCTGCGGTTGCTCGCGGCTGGTGAGATCGTGACCGGGACGCTGCTGCTCGCCCCGCTGATCTCGAACGGCGTCGCCGGGACCGCCCTGACCGTGTTCTCCGGTGCCCTGCTGGCCATGTACGCGAGGACGCCCACGATGCGCAAGCCGGGTTCGATCTGGCCGAGTCGAACCGGCATCGCCGTCAGCAAGGACGTCTGGATGTTCGGCATCGGGCTGGGCCTGCTCGCGGACGCGCTAGAGGGTGCCGATCAGCAGCGAGCGGCGCACCCCGCGTAGCTCCGTCCAGCGCAACCAGGGCCAGAACGCCGTCCCGGTCGGCTGCCGCTCGTCTCGTTCCCAAGGGTAGTGGCAAGGAGGCTTGGCGGCGCCCGGTTGTCGCGATGCGGGAGCGTTCACGCTAGCGCAGCGACAACACCGCGCTCACGTTGACCAGTGCCGCGACGAGGCCGGCCAGCCCGATGAGGGCGCCGCCGACCAGCACGAAGCGCCTGGCCGACCTGGCGGTGAGTAGGCGTTCTCCGAGCGCGAGCATTCCGAAGAGCGCAGCCACGCCGAGGAGCTTGAGGTCCACCACGCCGCCAAGCCCGGCCACGGGCACGAGGGCCCGCGCCAGCGGGTTTGCCTCGTCGACGAGCGGGACGCCGGCTCGAGCTCCTGCGACGAACGTCAACGTGTCGGCGAGCTGGGCGGCCAGCGCAAACAGCAGTGCCACGCGCCGGAGCGCTACTGCACCTCCCGCGGGCGCGGTAACACGTCGGGCTGACAGGTGGCCGTTCACACGCCTGTTCTACCGCCGCCGCTTGAAACAATCCTGACCGATAACAGGCGGGCAGGCCCTCGACGAGATCGGATACGGCCATCCGCTCGTCGGGAGACAAATGTGTTGGACGCATCGGCGCCTACGCGGTGCACTCGCGGTACGAGTCACGGGAACTGACGAAGGCGGCCCGCGCGGCCTTCGAGGCGAAGTTCGAGCGCGAAGTCGATCCCGACGGCGTGCTGCCCCTCGAGGAGCGCCGCCGTCGCGCCGAGATGGCGCGCAAGGCCCACTACGCGCGGCTTGCCCTGGCCAGCGCCCAGGCGCGCCGCACGCTGGCGAGGAACCGCGGACAAGGGACGGGTGGCTCGGACCTCACCGAAGCCTCGACGTCAACCTCTTCTTCTGGCTCGTTGAGGAGCTCGAGCGGTTCGAGGCGCCAGCGGAAGCTGGCCCTGATACCGGCCCGGAAGCGGCCGAACGGCGCCAGCGCGCTCTGCGCCGTGCCGCGGCGGCGGCGGTGACTCGCCTCGACGAGGACTGATCCCGCTGCGGCGCCTCCCTCGGGCGCAGAGTCGATGGGGTCGGAGCAGCGTCCCGAAAGGGCGGCCCTCACCGGGCTCCTCATTCGTGCGGGGGACGGTCCCCGTCCGGGCCGCGCGGGAAGGAGGCCTTGCGGCGCGCCAGCCACCGCCCGATCGGCGAAGCCTCAGCCTCGCTGGAGCTGCGTGCCTGGCCCGACGAGCGTCGCTCCGGCAAAGACCTTCGCGCTCCAGCGTGCGCAGCTTCTCGCCCACCTCGTCCCGAGGGCAAGCCCGGCTCAGCTGTGCCGATCGTGGGCCTCGCTGCCAGGGTCGGCCGGGGATACCGGATGGCCCCTATCCCGGCCGGCAGCTTCAGCGGCCGCCCATACCTCGACCGGTTCGGGGTGCCCGAAGAGGTAGCCCTGCCCGAACGCGACGCCCAACCCCGTAAGGGTGCGGGCTTCCTCGTCGGTCTCAATGCCCTCCGCGACCAGGCGGCAGCCTGCGGTGCGCGAGAAGTGGCGCATGCCCACCACCATGGCCTGGCGCCCGAGGTCGGCGTTCACCCGCCGCACCAAACTGATGTCGAGCTTCACGAAGTCGGGCCGCAGCTCGATGATGTGGCCGAAGTTGGCGACCCCGGCTCCCGCGTCGTCGACGGCGAGGCGCACATCGTGGCCGAGGGCGGCGATCGCCTCACGCACCGCGCCGTAGTCCTCAACCGCCTCGTGCTCGGTGATCTCGAGCAGGATGGGACGATCGGCCGACCAGAGGACCGCGCGCAGGCGCGCGGGGTCCACGAGCAGGCGGGGCGAGAGGTTGAGATCGAGCCACCGACCGGGGGGTAGCCGCTTCGCCTCGGCCACAGCGGCCTCGAGGGTCGCGATCTCGAGCGCTGGGCCCAACCCCACTGACCAAGCGTCGGCGAAACACAGGTCCGGGCGCTGCCCTGAGTCGAAGCGCGTGAGGGCTTCGTAGCCCACCATGTCACCCGACTCGAGATCGACGATGGGCTGGAACACCAGGTGGAAGGCACGGGCGGCGAGCACCGCCGCGAGGGCCCCGCGCAGGTCCTCCTCCCGACGCATGACCCGCAGACGCTCCGCCAGCAGCGCGCTCGAGGTCGCGCTGAAGGCGACGAGCGCCGGCAGCTTCTCGACGAGCGTGCGCGCGAAGCGCTCGTCGAGGGTCCCGACCATCAGCGTTCCCATGACCTGGTCGCCCTGCCCGATCGGTCCGTAGGCCAGGGCCGTCAAGCCCGCGGCAGCGATCCGCGCCATCCATCCGCCGTCGGCCCGACTGCTCCGCACGTACTCGGCCCAAGGACCCGCCGCGACCTGCCCCCGCACGAGGGCGGCCCGGTGCGCCGGCAGGTGGTCGCCCACGCTGGATGGATAGCCTTCCGGGGCGCTGAGGCCGACGATCTGGACGTCGGTGGCGCCGAGGAAGACCTCGACCGCCGCCAAGGCGATGAAGGGAAGCGTCACCAGTCCATCGCAGATCGCCTGGGCCGTCTGCTCGAGCGTCGCCCTCCGGGGGAGTGCATTGAGGCTCTCGGCCAGGACCGCGCGGACGCGCGCCTGGAGATCGAGTTCGGCCTCCGCCTCGCGCAGCTCGGTGATGTCGCGGCTCACCACGACGTAGCTCGTCACCGTTCCACTGGCGTTTCGCACGGGCGTCAGGCTGAGCGCGAGATGGCGGGCTGTGCCGTCCGGGCTCGTGTGGTCGATCTCCTGCAGCCAGGGCTCCGTAGCGAGGGCCGCCTGTTCCAAGGCGGCGCCGGCGGCGGGTCCGACCAGCTCTCCCGCCACCGTCGCGGCGGGTCGGCCGACGACCTCCTCGAGCGTGAGCCCGTTCGCCGCCAGGAAGGCAGGATTGGCGTATGTGACGATGCCCTCGGCGTCGGCGATGATGACACCGTCGATCATCTGCTCCACCACCGCCGCCAGGCGCTCGCGCTCGGTGACATCGCGCCAGGCCGCGAAGAACCCGTCGTCGAACATGGCGATCTGGATGTTGGCCGCCCCACGCATGACGTCGCCGTCGGGACCCGGGATCGCGTACTCCACAGCGTCCTCTGTCCACGCCTCCCCGGACTCGACCACCGTGCGGCAGGCGTCGGAGAACGGCGCCCCGCGGAGATCGGGAACCCAGTCGGGGAGCAGCGCGCCGATCAGCGTGTCGGGCGCACGGCCCAGGAACGCACCGGCCGCGCGGTTCGCGAAGTCGACCCGGAAGTCGACGATCATGCCCTGCTCGTCGCACACCGAGGAGCAGATCACGAAGGGGTCGAGCATCGCGTCGAGCGATCCACGCAGGAGCGCTTCGGATTCTCGGGCCGCCTCCTCGGCGCGCCGGTTCGCGCTGATGTCGCGCAGGAAGACGGCGACGCCAGTCTGGGTCGGGCAGGCGAGCACGTCGACCCACTGGTCGTGCGGCGCGAAGTGCGCCTGGTATTCGACCGCAACACCCGCAGATGTCCGCACCGCTGCGGCCTGGAAGCGCGTCCCAACCGGCTCGGGGAACACGTCGGAAGGACGCCGACCGATCACCTCCGTCAAGCTGGCGCCCACGAGCGCGAGCACTGCCAGGTTGGCATATGTGATGTGCTGCTCGTGATCGAGGGCCACGAAACCCAGCGGTATCCGCTCGTACGTCTCGCTGGTCGTGTCGCCGGTGCGCTCGGTTTCGGCCGTCAGAGGCTCACGCTCAGGCCGCCCGGCCGCCGTGACGACGGCCTCAACCGATGTCGGGGGAGACGGGGAGGGGCGCGTGGGCCTAGTCGACTCGCCACCGCCGACGGACTCGCCGGGGGGTGGTTGATCGCGCTTGCGCGACGGGGTCGCCGGACGCGTCCATCGCCGACGCTCGCTCACGCGGCGCTCCTGGAGGAGCCGCTCGCGGTGGCCACCCTAACGGGCGGCGAGGTCAGGACGGGCAGACCCATCCGCCTTGACAGTGCGCGCACCAGCGAGCGGCGTCAAGTGCTGCTAGACCCGGTGGGCCCGCGACACGGCCCGGAGGCGGCACGCAGCATCAGTGAAGTGCAAGGCGACTACCACGAACTTCCCGAGGGGACGGTGACAGTCGCCCGGGCGCTCCGCCCACGGCTCACTCCGTGGCGAGCCGGACTGGCATCCCAGGGTGGTGCGCCGCCGCCTGTGTCCTCCGCCGAACCGCGCCGCTCCGAGCACGAGAGTGCCACGCGCCTGGTACCAATGCCTCCCCCACGCCGGCAGGGGGACGCGCTAGCGTTCGGTGCGATGGCTCGCGAGGTAGGTTCTTTGGAGTTGGCTGGGATCCCGATGGTCCGAATGCCCGGGCGCGCGCGGACCATCCGGGTGTTCCCGAGTCTTGGCGGCAACGAGCATCGTTGCCATGCGTCCCCGAGGTCATAAACCGTAGGCAAACAGGCAGGCGAGCAGATGGCGCAGTTCGCGCAGGCCATCGCCGGGCGCGCGACGCATCCCGCGCCGAGTCGCGCCACGGCCCCCGCTGGGACTCCCGTGGCCCAAGAAGACGCGCGCGGTGGCAGTTCCGACGCGCATGTTCGGCGCCCTGCTGAAGGTGCTCTCCGAACTCGACCGATGGGGGTTCGACGCGCAAGTGAGCTCTCTTTGGAACCGTCTCCGAGCGGCAGTGCGCAAGGGGTCCCTCGAGGAGATCTGCATGGAAGTCGCGGCAGT
>JBKQRF010000068.1:0-4270 GCA_052144055.1 Candidatus Limnocylindrales bacterium | reverse complement strand
TGTCGTACCAGATAGCTCCCGGAGGTTGACGGCCCCCACCCACCTTTAAATCGGGTGCCGGGAATGGTTCCGATGCCCCAGCTCTGGTCGCGTTCGATCTCGCCCATGAGCGCGAATATCGGGGCGTTTCGGGTGTCGCACACAGCAGCGGATATGAACCGAGCCTGGTCGATCAAGGGCCAATCGGTCTGTCCGAAAGCGGTGAACTCTGGCCGCACCTTTTGAGACTGAACGGTCGTCGGATCGCCGGTTTCTCTCAAAACGGTCTCGACCTTATGCGCTGCAGTGATCGGATCGCCCAAACCCTCCCAGATCGATTCCGCAGCCGCATTGTCGGACTCAGTGATAGCGGCTGTAATCGCATCAGTAACTGTTGGCGGGCCTTCTTCACGCAGGGCGGCAATCGTTAGAGGCACTTTCATCGTTGACCATGCAGGACCGCTTTCCCAGTCCCCCAGAGGGATTGGGTCTTGCCCGACGCCTACGGCGCTGATGGCGATACCCACTACCGCGTGCAGCTTGTTCTCCAACTGTGCGAAGTCAGCAGCCAGCACCGCTGGTGCGCTCGAAGTCGAACCCGGTGGAGGAGCCATTATCGGCGGTTCGGAGGGACCGACCGCGTTATGGGTCGGCGGCGGCAGCCGCGCAGCTGGTGATGGCCGACTGGGTAAGTGCCGTCCGAAAACGACGCCGCTTGTCATCACCGCAGAAACGGTTACCAGCAGAGTTATCACACCTGCAATCGTCCAAATGATGCGGGTTCGAGCGAACCAGCCCCGGCTATCAGGCGGTGCAGCCTGTCTTGGCCGCCGACTCTCCGCGCTCTTGTTTGCCCGCCTACCGCGCATAACGGCACGTCGCGGACAAGATTGGAACTCTGCCTGACATCGTGTGTCGACCATCCGGCAAGAGACCGTTTGCTGTCAATGATCGACATGTGATCACGCGGTATTGCTATAGGGTCGATGTCCTGGCCGACACAAACACCAGAGGGCTGCCATTCGTCGACGCTTTCGTGAGGAACACCGTCGTCGCTATCACTGGGCCTGCCGGTACTGGAGGACGATCTGCTCAGCGGCTGACGCGAAAACGCTTGAGCCGCGACGTCGCTCCGGACACCAATTCCACTCGGCTTCTTGGCAATTGAAGATGGGCGGCCAACAGCCGGATGACTGCGCCGTTTGCTTTGCCATCGACTGCTGGCTCACGCACGTAAATTGTCAGCTCACCATCGGAACCGACCTCGACATGGGGTCCCTTGCGGCTGCCAGGCTTGACCTTGACGACGACGGTGTCAGCCATGCCGCATAAGGCTAGCGCGCGGGCCAGATTTCGCCGACGTGCCCGAGGCAATGGCCATTGTCCTGACTGCTTGTAACGAACTCGATCGTTGTCGTAGCAAAAGGGCCTTTGGACTCTCATGCGTCTACCAGAGGGTCCATAGGCTCGCTGGAGGCTGTAGCCGTCACATCTCAACGGGAGGTAGGCGTCGTGCGATCAATCGTCTTGGCGATGTTCGTCGCCGTGATATGGATCGCCTTGAGCACCCCCCAGCAAGCGCAGGCCGCGCCCGCACAAGTCTGCGGAGTGAACCTGGCGGGCCCAGAGATCCAAGCTGCCATCAACTCTGTGCCAACAGTGCCCCAAGGATGGCCGTGGGATCACAATCCACGGACGTTTGAGGGCAACTACAACCCATGTGCCACTTTGTCGACGGCGTTGATCACAGTGCAAGGCGCCACGAGAAGCTCACCGGAGCAGGCGCTGCTTTTCCATGACGGAAATTACGTCGGTACGGCCACGTCAAAGGCGTACGGCCTCGTATCGTTAAACACCGCCCGCACATCCGATGACACGGTGGTGCTGAATTACGAAGATCCCAACAGCAGCGCTGGGGACGAGAACCCAACCGTCATCACCGTGCGGTATCAGTGGCAAGGCGACCATGTCGCGATGCTCGACCCTGCACCTGCTTGGTAACAGTGAATCTCAGCGTGAACGACCCTCGGCGGCAGCAATGGCAGGTGCTCGCTAAGAAGATCGACGCATGCGGGCTCTGTGAGGACATGAACATCCCCCACGAAACCAAATCAGCCCCAGGCTGGGGCTCGGTGCGATCACCGGTGGTGATAGTCGGACAAAGCCTCTGCGAACCGTGCATGGAGTCGAAGGAGCCCTTCGACGGAGGTTGCGGGATTTTTCTCGGCCGCAGTCTCGACGTCGTCGGCATCGACAAGCGTGAGCTGTTCATCACCAACGTGGTGCATTGTCACCCGCGTGACAACCGCAAGTCGCGCGCCCACGAGAAGAAGAACTGCAGACCTTACCTGCTCGGCGAGCTTGAGATCGTTCAGCCAAGGCTGGCTATCGGTTTGGGGGGAGACGCCCAAGCTGCACTGCGCCTGGCCTATCCCGGGGCGGGAGTTCTGTCATGGCCGTTTAGGAAACCGCGCGCCACCCGGCCAGAGCCCGCGTCCTCTCCCGATCTCCTATTTGCCCCACACCCAGGCCGGATCAGATGGCTGCGCAAGGACATCCGCGAGCAGTACGTAACTGAATGGGTGGCTAGCTTGGCGCATGCGTTGGAATGGGGGTTTGAGCCCCCCGAAACCGCCCACGTCCGCGAGCACGTCACCCGCCTGTAAGACACACTCTGGAAGAAGTACTTAGCCCCAGCTGGGAATCCGATCGCGGGGCGAGAGCGTGTGGAGATCCCCGTCGAACCCGACTCCGCACGCGACGCCGCCGACCGCATCACGGCGAACCTCACCCTTTGGGATCGGGTGAACGGTGCCGGGCTGTAGCGCTCTACGCTGAAATGCGGTTGATAGCGGTGTCCCAGACGCGACGCAGCTCGCCCTGTCAAAATTCACTCGACGGACCTGCTTAGGGCAGCGCGAATAAGGCGAACTCGACTACATCGGGCGCTTGCGCCACTCAGGATCTGACGCCCAACGTTCGGCGAGATGGAGATAGCGGAGATAGTCAGCCCGATGGACCGTGCCGGTCTGCGGGACGATCCCTGAAGCGAGTCGGTGCAGCGATGCGCGGACCTTCTCATCGAGCACCAGTGGGCGTGGCCGGTGGTGCGTGGTGTACCCGGCGAAGTAGAGCAGCTTGGTGCCGAACGAGATGTTCAAGCCGATGATCTTTTGGGTGTTGAGCAGAGCGTGCCAACCCGCCGCCGCGCCGTCGCTGCGGGTCATCTCGACGATCGCCCGGATGCGATCAACTGCTCCATCAGTGGCGAGGATGGTCTGGACGCGGTGTGGACCGTAGTCCTTGGGCTTGTATCCCCATGCCATCGTTATCAGGAACAGCTCCACTGGGTCACCGCCCGCGTGGGCATGGATGTAGTGGCGAGCGATGCCGCCCGCTTCGTCGGAGTGGGTCGTAAGGTCAGCGTGCGCCTTCTCATGTACGGCGAATGCCGCCGTCCAGCGATCGGGCAGCCACCTGATCCTCTGCGCGCTCACATCCTCAACTCTGAATCTGCGCACGGGTTCGGGAACGGGCTCGGTCAAGTCACATCTCCTATCGCCCTGAAGCGGATGGAGTGACGCTAGATGACGCCTCCGACGGGCTTGCGATCGAGGATTGACTACTCAGGGGTCACTTCGAAGCTGCTCCCGCAGATGCGCGGCTTCGGATTCCAGCTTCTGTAGTCGCCGTTCGAGCATCTTGCGGGGCGGCGGCGTCGGTTTCGGCGCGACCTTCTTGGCTGCGAGCCAGCCGATTCGCTGGTAGGCCGTGATGGTGCGGGTGCAGGCGCAGGTGCGGCAGCGCGTGAACGGCGCAGGTTCTGGATGATTCTCGGCGTACATTCGCCGCCAGTAAGCCTCCTGGTCGGGATCGCCCTTGGCGATCTCGTCCAGCACCTGATCGAGGGGAAGACGCTTCGGGTTCTTCCGGCGGACCGGGCCGTCCTCAGGCTTCCATCCAGGGCTCGTGCACTCCTGAGCGAAGTGACCGCAGCTGAGCACCACGTCCCAGACCGCGTATTCCCGGGCTCCTCGAATCGTCTCGCCGTCAATCTCCAGGGGTTGGCTAAGGAAGCGATTGTCGCGGAGCCGGACCCACTCGGCGATGTCGCAGAGCAGTCCGCCGTGTGACCGGTAATGGGAGCAGTCTGGGTTGTGACAGAGGAATTGACCGTTGTGGAGGCGGGCCTTGCCAAAGACCGGTCTCTGTGAACCGCGAGGCGTTCGTACCGCACCGCACCCGAAAGCGGGCTATTCGGCCTTACGTTCGAACAACGCGGCTACTCTGC
>JBKQRF010000067.1:0-2502 GCA_052144055.1 Candidatus Limnocylindrales bacterium | reverse complement strand
AAGCGCCACCTCGCCGATGTGGTCTACCGGACCATGCTGCTCGATCTGCAGGCCGCCGAAATCAGGGCTTGACGAGATAGGAGCTCACGAACTGGGACTTGACCCGGGGGCTCTGGTCTGTCGTTCCCCTGGACTGAGGGAGGGGGAGAGGAGGAACGATCCGAAGTATTGGCCGGACCGCTGAACTTATCCTGAAAAACATGACCGGCACATCGCCGGTCAGTCGACCCTAGATGGAACTCCCACGGCGTGGAGAATGCCGCTGATCTTGCCGCCGAATACCTCCCCGCCTCTGGCGGGGTCACGATCGTGGACATGACGAACTCCGATCGGGTCCTGCCGAACACGCTCGTGGGCTCGTTGCTGGACGTGCTCTACCCGCCATCGGCGTGAGCGCCGCCGAGCCTCACCGGCCGGCGAGAAGTTGCGATGCCGGTGCCTCGCCGGGGACCAGCACGGCACCTACCCGGCTACGACCACGGCCGGCGCGACTCGCTGCCAGTGCCGCCCTCGGTGGAGGCCCTTCCGCGCAGATTGCGGTGCGCGCACGCACCCGAGACATAGCGAATCCTGGCCTGCTGTGATAGTACTTTTTTCCCAGCCGGGGAGCCCATCCTTGGTCGGTGGCCACCACGCCTGGGAGACACATGGGGTGCCCAATGATCCGGTATCTGTCCGAGAGGATGTGCCAGCACCAGGAAGAGGAAGGTCAGGGTCTCGCCGAGTACGCCCTCATTCTCGCCCTCATCGCGATTATCGCCATCGTCGCCCTGCTGTTCTTGAGTGGTGGGATCAGCAACGTCCTGAACGACGTCGGCAACTCCGTCTAGCAGAGTTGGCGCCCGCCGAGCGATTGGGGCCGGCTACCGGAGCGGCTCCCTCTCCGTGCTTGGCTGCCCCGCGGGCCTAGCGGAGCAACCCAAGTAGGTTGGAGGCGGCCCCGAGCAGCCCAATCCCGACCACCAGCGCCGCGGACGGCACCGTGTAGGCCGGGAAGCGCCGTACCACCCGCAGCAGCGCGAGCAGCATGAGCGCGATCGCGGCTGCCTTCAGCGCCGCCGGGCCCAGCGGACCTGCCGACAGGTAAAGCGTCCTGGCGAACGGGTTGCCCTCAGCCCTAATACCCACGCGGGCAACCGCGGGGAGGAACGTCGCGAGGTCCAGGAGCTGCGCGACGGCCACGGCGGCGAACACCGCGGCGTACCTGTTTGGCATTGGGCGCAGCACCCCACGCTCCTTGGCATCGGGTATGGATCTGTCGAGCGAGAGCATCGGTGCCTGGCAACAGCCCTGTCCGTAGGACCTCCGTCACCATCGAACCGCCCTGGAGTACTGCCTTGGCTCAACGACTCACTGCGGCGTGGACGTGTGTCCGGGAAGATGTGACCGAGCCTGAGGGCATCTGCACCATCCGATCTCTACTACCGGGTAGAGCCTCGCTCCCTCGGGACGGATATACAGGATGCCGAAGCGGGTGGCCGCAGGGACCGGGTACGGGACGGGATCATCCGATCTACCGATGAACTAGGCCCGCGCGAGGCTAGCCAGCTGCCGCGCCGCGTCCGGATAGACTCCAGAGCCAGTCTTGCAGTCGAGGAGCCAGATCTGTCCCTCGATCTCAACGAACGCGTCGGCCGTGCCCCCGTACTCGTAGCGCTGCGAGCAGACCATCGCCTCCACGGCGAGGAAGCGGAGCGCGAAAACGTCGAGGAAATGGCGCCGGTAGGCTCTGTGGGGCCCTTCCCTAGCCCACGAGCTCGAAGCCAGCCCGCGCGGAGGTTCGCGTGAGCCGGTCATCAACTGTGGCTAGGGCGAGTCCCCGCCGTGCCGCGAGCGCCAAGTAGGCGGCGTCGTACGCGGTCAGATCCAGCTGGCGTGCGAGCTCGGTCACCTCGCCCAGCGCGGCCTCAAGCGGCACGGCCTCGACCTGCACCGGCAAGGCTCCTAGCAGCTCTCTGACGCGCGCCAAGTCGGCGAGATCGAGCCGGCCCCGACGTTCGGCTGTCCGGAGCGCGTTGGCGACCTCCAGCGGCCAGATCGCCGGCGCCACGGCCTCATCGTGTTCGAGCCGATCGAGGACCCGATCTGCCAGCTCGGACGCTTCGTCGCCGAAGCACCATGCGAGCGTGACCGAGGCGTCCACGACGAACGTCATCGCCGGCCCTCGTCGATCAGCTCACGCAGCGAGAGCCCGTCGAGCGGGTGCGCGCCACGAAAGGCACGCAGGGCGGCGATGGCCTCGTGTGTGGTCCTCGTTGGGCGCGAGGCGACGGGTGCCAGCACCGCGATCGCCACGCCGTGCTTTGTGATCGTGATGGCCTCCCCTTCGGCCACCTCGTCGAGGAGCCGCGGAAGGTGGGTCTTGGCTTCGTACGGGCGGATTCAAATCGTCAGCGCAACGAGTCCTGTGAGATGAATGGACGCAGATCACAGGAGGGCGCTGATGCAGGGACAACGCGGGCACCTGAGCGCAGAGCAGAAGCAGCTGGCCTTCGGGCTGCG
>JBKQRF010000066.1:0-3512 GCA_052144055.1 Candidatus Limnocylindrales bacterium | reverse complement strand
CCCCTACTGCCTGACCGGCACGCTCGTTCGGCGCGACGGGTCCTGGCGTTTCCTACTGCTCCACGGCTCCGAGGAGGCGTCAAACGCCTAGCAAACCCTCCAGGGCATTCGGCCACAGGCCCTCAGTCGCAGGGACCACCTGCCAGGGGGTGCGAGGGGTCCCTGATGCCGACCCGAGTTCGTGGAGCGTTCTCGCGCCGCGGTTGGTCGGGTCGCCCAGCGCTGTGAGAACCAGCCTGCCTGCGCCGCGGGCGGCAATGCCGGCACAAGCGGCAGGACCTGTCGATTCCCGCACGACCCGTTCATCGTGTAGATAGAGGGCGGCGGAGGCCGCCACGGAAGGCGCAGGCTGCCGCGTAGTCGGCGGAGCGGGGCGCCATCACAAATGGGAGATGCTCGATGCGCTACATGCTCCTCATCTACGGACCTGATCAGGAACCGAGCTCGGACGCGGCGGCGATGCCCGACATGCAACCGTGGTTCGACTATGGCGACTGGTTGACCGACCGAGGGTGGTTCCAGGCCGGCGAGCCGCTGGCTCCCACGAGCTCGGCCACCACGGTGCGAATCAAGGATGGGCAGAGACTGGTGACAGACGGACCGTTTGCGGAGACCCGGGAGGTCCTGGGCGGCTACTACATCGTCGAGTGCCCTGACCTCGACGCCGCCATCGAGGCGGCCGCCCGTTGCCCCGGCGCGCTCTACGGATCGATGGAGGTCCGGCCCATCCTGGGCATGTTGTTGGAGGCGTCAACCTGACGACGCCTGCGGTCCGGTCGGGCGGGCTTGCGTGACGGAAGGCAGTTCCGAGGATTCCCGCGCGCTCGCGGAGCGGACGTTCCGCGAGGCACACGGGCGCGTGCTGGCGACGCTCATCCGCCTCCTCGGTGACGACTTCGACGCGGCCGAGGAGGCCGTCGCCGACGCCTTCGTCGCCGCGCTCGAGACTTGGCCCCGCGACGGCCTACCCGCCAACCCGGCCGCTTGGCTCACCACCACCGCTCACAACCGGGCCTTGGACCGCCTGCGCCGCGCTCGACGGCACGCCGAGAAGCTGGCCCTGCTCGAGCGCGACCTGGAGCTGGGAAGCCTGAAGAGGGCCATGCAGATTGGCAATGAGTCCCGGTTGGCCGACGACCGGCTGCGGCTCATCTTCACCTGCTGTCACCCGGCACTGCCGCTCGACGCGCGCGTGGCCCTGACGCTGCGGACGCTGGGCGGCCTCACGACGCCCGAGATCGCGCGCGCGTTCCTCGTGCCCGAGGCCACGCTCGCGCAGCGCCTGGTGCGCGCCAAGCGGAAGATCCGGGAGGCGGCCATCCCCTACCGCGTCCCGCCCGACGACGCCATCGCGGAGCGCCTGGACGGTGTTCTGGCGACCATCTACCTCGTCTTCAACGAGGGCTACGCGGCGACCGCAGGTGACGCGCTGGTGCGAGGGGAGCTGTGCGGCGAGGCGATCCGGCTGGCACGCCTGGTGGTCGAGCTGCTGCCCGAGCAGACCGAACCCCTGGGCCTCCTCGCGCTGCTGCTGTTGCAGGACTCGCGACGCGCGGCCCGCACGGCCAAAGACGGATCGCTGGTCCTGCTCGAGGACCAGGATCGCGGCCACTGGGACCACGCGGAAATCGCCGATGGGCTGGCCATCCTGCAGCGGGCGTGGGCGATGCTGCCCGGGTCGCGCCCCACACGGGCGACGGGGGCGCTGTCGGTCGCGCCTGAGCGGGCAGGTCCCGGGGCATACTTCCTGCAGGCCTCCATCGCCGCCCACCACGCGCGAACCCTCGACGGGAGCCCGCCCGACTGGGCTGCCATCGCCGCCCTCTACGGGCTGCTAGCGGCGGTAGCGCCTTCCGCCGTCGTCGAACTCAACCGTGCCGTCGCCGTCGGCGCGGCCGAGGGGCCTGGGCCCGGCCTGGAGATCGTCGAGCGCGTCGCCGCGAGCGGCGCGCTGAGCACCTACCACCTGCTGCATGCCACGCGTGCGGACCTGCTGCGGCGACTGGGGCGGGATGCCGAAGCGATCACGGCGTACCGGCGCGCGGCCGAGTTAGCGACCAACGGGCCCGAGCGGGAGTTCCTCTTGCGGCGGATCACCGAGATGGAGCGGCGGGCCGGGGGCTCCTGACCGAGTTGTGCCGCCGCCCACGCGCCGCCCGCTGGCGCAGCGCAGCCGATGTCGTGGGCTGGCCTGAGGATCTGGAAAGCACGCGTGACCAACGCGTGGGCGGCGACATGCCGCGGCTCGGACCTCAACGTGCGTGTCGGAGACCAAACGGCTGCCGACCACCGAACCGTGTAAGCGGAGGCCCGGACCTTGGGGTGGTCCGGGCCTCGCTCCATGATGTCGTTGCCTGGCCGGCCCCTGTCACCCGGCCGACCGCGCAGATCCGGTTGGGCCTAGCCCATGTCGGCTATCTGACCGACTTCCACCAACCCGCCCGTGGCGAGCAGCGGGCACCCTTTCGCGATCTCGATGGCTGCCGGCATGTCGGCCGCGTTGACGAACGTGTAGCCCGTGACCGGGTTCGTGCCCCCACCGTTTGACACCGAGCCATCCGGGGCCACCGTCTGCGCGAAGGGGACCGGCAGCCCAGGGTCGACGAGAGCAGCGCCGAGGCCGCCGAACCAAGCCTGCCACTTGGCCATTTCCCGGGCCTGTTGCTCGGGTGTGTCGCCCATGCCGCCGCCGTGGTACGAGAAGAGGAACTTCGCCATGCTCGTGACTCCTTCGTGCGTTGCGCGGACAGGCAGCCTAGGTGATCAATGTTCTCCGAGCCTTGCGGGTCGCTGCACGCCGGCTGCTGCTGTCGTCGCGCTCATCTAGACGACGAACGACTCCAGTCGAAATCGACACGTCCTGCCATTGAACGTCACGTCTGACGACCGCTCCATCGTGGAGGCGTTCCGCGCTGGGGGGCGCGGCTTCCTCACCAAGGATGCCGGGGCGGAGGAGATCCCGCGGGCCATCGAGGCCGTGATGCAGAGCCGCGCCGCCATCGACCCAGCCGTCCAGCATCACCTCGTGGACGCCGTCAGCGTCGGACTAACGATGGAGCGCCCACTTCCAGGACTGCCCGACGGTCTCACTGCACTTGAGGCAGAGGTGCTCTCGCTCATCGCCGAGGGGCTGCCCAACGCGGAGATTGCCGCACACCTCGTGGTCAGCGAGCCGCCCGTGAAGAGCCATGTCGACCGTCTCTTCATGAAGATCGGCGTGCGCGACCGTGTCCAGGCGGTCACGTATGCATACTGGCACGGGCTCGCGCCGTCGCGCTACGGCGGCGAGCTTGAGGATGCCTAGCCCGATGCAGTGCTCGGGACGCCGACGCGCGCGCTTCGGCGCGTGGCTTGCTGTGATGGCGTAGGCACGACGCCCTCACGTTGACGGCGTCAACCAGCCCGCTGCGCAGTCACGAACCAGTTGTGCGGCATTTCGGGCATCGCGGTCGGGATGACCGGGAGGGTCCAGCGTCCGTGGTCCGCGTCAGGCTGGCCGGCCTGCGTGAGTG
>JBKQRF010000065.1:0-3990 GCA_052144055.1 Candidatus Limnocylindrales bacterium | reverse complement strand
GAGGGAAAGACCTGGCGCGAGGCACTCCGCTGCCTCAAGCGCCACCTCGCCGATGTGGTCTACCGGACCATGCTGCTCGATCTGCAGGCCGCCGAAATCAGGGCTTGACGAGATAGGAGCTCACGTGGTGGGACTTGACCACGGAGGCTAGGTATTGGGTCGACGCCGCCTAGCTGTGATTCACGAATAGGTTCTTGACGAGAGAGAGCCTCCCGAGGCTGGTGTGGGTATCCAGCTCACAGCGAACGGGAGGCTCTCGTGGCGCATCGTAGGGCGAAGCTGACCGTGCTCGGCCGGCGCCTGTTGGTCCAGCGGATCCTGATCGACGGGATGGCCGTGGCTCACGCCGCCGACATGGTCGGCGTGAGCCGCCAGACCACATGGAAGTGGCTCCGGCGGTTCGAAGCCGAGGGCGAAGCCGGACTCGAGGACCGCACCTCTCGGCCACGCCGCTCGCCGCGGGCGCTGTCCTTAGGCCCAAGTGGACGCAATCCTGACCGCCCGGCAGGCGCACCGCTTTGGGCCCCACCGCTTGGCGCCGATCGTCGGCGTACCCCGCTCGACCATTGGCGACGTCCTAGCCCGGCACGGCCTGTCGCGCCGGCACGATCAAGATCGACCCACCGGCATCCCGATCCGCTACGTCCGGGAGCGCCCGCGCGAGCTCCTTCACATCGACGTCAAAGAAGCTGGGGCGGATTCCTGACGGCGGCGGACACCGGTTCCTGGGCCGAGTCACGGGGTATGTCGATCGTGATCTCGCCCCGGCAGTCTGGACCCGCCGTGGCCGGTGGCCGTTGCGAGACCCCGGGGCACCGGGCTTCGCTCGAGGCGGGCCCAGCCGAAGAACGCTGCCGAGGGACGCTGCCGCCTCGACCTTGACCTGGCGCTGGAGGACGAGCCTGGCACCGAGGCGACCGATTTCGGCGAGGCGCTCGGGGTCGGCAAGGCCGCTGGCCAGGGCCGCCTCGGCGGCGGCCTCGATCTGGACGCTGGGGGCGATATTCTGTTCCACGGCGTGGTCTCCTGACACGGGTTTGCAAGTCCGCTGCGGAGCCGACGCCGTCGTCACTCGTCCAGCGTTCTCGGGACGCCACCGTTCAGACGCTCACGACGCTCGCGTGATCCGTCTGATCCTCACGCACTCAATGGCAACAGCGTTATCAATTCGTCGACAAGCTTGGCCTCGTCGAACTTCTCCAGCGCGTACGCGCGGCCAGCGAGGTTGAGGCCCAGCCGATCAGTGGCATGAGCGTCACGGAACTCCCTAATCACCGTCGCGAGCGTCTCGGGCGTTGCCGGCCACACGGTGCGGACAAAAGGGACTTCTTGTGTGTAGACGACATGGCGCGCGTTCAGCAATCCCTCGATGACGGTATTCCCGAATCCATCGTGCCAGGGTATCCGCACGACCACAGAGGTCTTGGCGTACCTCTGCGCCATGTCGGCCACCCAACCATGCCACTGGACATTGGCCGGCGCTGGCTGAGCGGGCTCTCCTGAGCTGCCGATGATATCGAACTGGACGTCCGGCAGGCGCCGGGCCACTTCGAGAACCGTCTTCCCTCCGTAGTAGTCAAACCGACCTGCAGGCAGGTACGTCAGCACCCTGAACTCAGATGGCAGCATCGGGGCTACACGCGGCGCTGGCGTGGGCGGCGGAAGGAGCGCCGTAGTCGCGGGGATTCCGACGGACTCAAGCTCAGAGGTCAGCCATGGTGCGGCGGTGAGGTGCAGGTCTTCCCGGGCAGACGACACTGCGCTCCAGCGAAGAGTCCCAGCATGCGCCTCATTGATGGTATCGAGGACATCTGTTCCAAGCCAGTAGTGGCACGCACACGCGCGGGGCAGCGCCCGGCGCAACAACGACCAGTACGTGTCGAAGAGTCGACCTCTCGGAGTCGTGCCCCCCACGCGGTAGCCGACTCGCATAAGGACAACTCGTTCCGAGCGCGGCGGTGTCGCGAGCAGACTGAGGTAGCTCCTCTCGTGGATAAAGCTGGCCTGCAAATCAGCGGCACGCGCGTTCAGCGCCTTCGCGATGCGAGACGCGGAGAACGGCTGCCCGAGGATCAGGACGCTAATCATCCGAGCTAGACAACAGCGCTCGTGTTTCAGGTGAGAAACGCGCCGCGAGGCCGAAGGCGGTCGCCCAGCCGATTGCGGACGCTAGCAGAACGAGTGCCGGAGCCGCAATTCCGACAAGGACCAACAGAGCCAGGCAAGGGACAGTTAGCGCGACGATCCTTCCCGCTGGTCGAACGAGCTCCCGAAGGCTCACGGACGCAACGCGGAGAAATCTCCACAGTGCAGCGACGTTGAGAAGAACGGACACTGCCGACAGGATCGCGATGCCGACCGTCAGCGAGTGCAGAAGCGCGCCGATTCCGAGCGAACTGGCTTCGAGTCCCAACTCAGCAGCTGTATAGGCCAAGCTCTCGCGTTCGCGCCTGCCGACCAGGACCAGCGTGCTAACCGGACTCGCCACACTCCACAACATCAACCATGGGGACATGATCTGTGCGTAGTGGCCGGCGAGCGCCCACCGGTGGCCAAACACCACCTCGATCAGCGTAGGGCCGCCCACCATGACGACTGCGTAGGTCGGAATCGAGAACACAAATAGACAGACAGCGGCGTTGTGGGCCAGGTCATGCAGCCTATGTGGGTCTGCCCGTCGGAATGATGCCTCGCCGAAGAACACTTGGCTGACGGCTGCTGCCACAAGCGATGACGGCAGGACTAGGACCCGATACGCGAGGAAGTACTGGCCTGATGATTGGAGGCCGAAGAAGGTCGGGATGAGCAGGAACGGAACCTGCAGCGAGAGTGCATTCAGAAGGGATGCCGCCGTCATGACGCGGGCGAAACCCCAGCGCTCATGCGCGCATCGCGCCATCGTCCCGAGCGAGAGTTGGGTCGACCGCAGAGCGGTGAGAAGTGAGCGGAACAGCTGCTCCATGCCGAAGGCATCGCCCGCAAGATCACCCAGAAGGAGGCCAAGCGGTCCGGCGTGCACGACACCGAGGGCCGCCTGCCACCCCGCCTGCGCCAGCCCATTCATGGCTCTCATTCGCCCGAGCGCCGGGAACGAGCGAGTGTAGACGGCCCACGAGGCCAATGCCTGAGCAAAACTCGCCGCCAAGAGCGCCACAGGAAGGAGCCAGAGGAACCGCGCGAGTAGCGTCGCTCCGACGGCCGCGGACAGCTGCAAGCCCCACGCCAGAAGGACGAGCCCCAACGCGATACTGGTCACGAAGGCAAGCAACACGCTCAGGGCAAGGAGGTGTATGGCCTCGATGGGGTCGGCGGCAATAGGAATCGCGAAGTCGAAGCGCAGCGAAGCCATGGCCACGAGAACCGAGAGCACCGCGGCATACAGTGAAAAGAGCCCGAACGCCTGTGGATCATAGAGACGGGCCAGCACTGGGGCAGCCACGACGGCGGCGCCTTGGCCGATCGCCGTTGCGATCCCCACGACTGCCACGCTTCGGCCGACGCCGCCTAGCGGCAACCTCAACCGCCTATCGGCAAAGATCCCCCGCCTCACTCGCGTCTCCCTCTTCGCGTCCCGGCCGGGTGCGAGGGTCCACGTGCAACACCAATTCCCGACTCCTCCGTCAACATTGACGGACCGGCTCGAACTGATCACGCGTCCCAAGAGCCAGTGGTGCCGAGCAACCGCCAGCGACCCGGTCGCGCGCCTTCTCACACACGAGGACCACGGCGCCCTGGGTCTGGGCCTCCGGGACGCGCTGGCGATCTCTTACTGTTCCCCTTGAACCCGTTGCCATGGGCTTCCCTCGGGCATGATCCGTATCGGGCCCGAACAACACGACGACGAACCCAAGCTCGCCCGGTGGCTCAGATCAAACTAGGTTCGGGCTTCTTGGTTACCGCAATCCGGGGGCGC
Source organism: Candidatus Limnocylindrales bacterium (assembly GCA_052144055.1). Lineage (GTDB taxonomy): Bacteria > Chloroflexota > Limnocylindria > Limnocylindrales > CSP1-4 > JAJYNJ01. The sequence goes on along the minus strand of JBKQRF010000065.1, from coordinate 77 downwards.
CGCAGCGCCACAGACACGGCGCTGCGGCGCTGTGCGGCGGCCAATCCGAACGCAATAGCGAGAAACAGCCACAGCTG
>JBKQRF010000064.1:0-2892 GCA_052144055.1 Candidatus Limnocylindrales bacterium | reverse complement strand
GGCGGAGGAGGGGGTCGAGCGCCCGTAGGACCGGGGAGACACGCGTGGCGCGCAGGCACACGGTGAACGCCCCCTGGGCGCCGCGGCGGTGTCCACGAGGGGACTAGCAGCAGCGCGATAGGCACGTCGTGCTGGATGCCCCGAGCACCAGACCGCTCACGGAGTGGCGACGGTCTCTACCGACCAGTCGAGCGTCAGGCCCGCGTCAGGGGCGATCGTTGCCTAGGCTCGTTGCTGGGGCGCGCGCTGGCGGCGTAGATCGTCGACAGGCGCTCCAGATCGAGCAGCAGCTGCCGCCCCGCCTCCCATTCGACCGGCCGGGTCCTCTCGAGCTGGTCGGCCGCCTGCGTGAGCAAGGAGCCGGTCCGGGGATTCGCCATCCGTAGCGTCTGGGAGGCTTGATACCGCTCCCGTAGGTCGGCGACGAAGGCAGCGTACAGCGCCAGCGGCGACAGACTCGCGATCCGCACTTCCGCTCCAGGGGCGAAGTCGATGGGCACCATCAGGCGCGCGAAGAACGCAGCGACCGGCGGCGTCATGAGGTCGACGTCTTGGCTGTGTCCGCTCGAGCGCAGGATGGGCGCCGGCGAGTCGAGGACGACGACCGTCATGTGCTGGCCGACCTCCGTGGCCCGCAGGACGCCGCCGAACGTCAGGAATGCGTTCTGAACCTCGAGGCGATCCACCACGTGGACGTGCCCCCACGCCACCGCGGTCTGCTGCGGAAGCGCCCGCGGACGGTGGAACTCCATCGCCTGGCCCTTGCCGCCAGAGGTGGCGTACCAGGTCATCCGCTCCGGGTCGAAGTGGGTCAGGGTGGGCTCGTCGCGGAGCGCCACGACCAGGTGCGAGCCGCCCAACGCGGTCGCCTCTCCTGGTCGGTCGTCGCGGACGAGCACGAACCCGAGGCGGTTGACGAGCGTTGCGGCGCGGTCAAAAGGAAGCAGCCCGAGTTCCGGGCTCAACGTCGGTTCCATGCGATCTCCGTCACCGGACGCCCTGCCACGATACCGCCGCCGGGCGCGACCTGCTCGGCTGATCCACGCCCCGACGGGCTCGTCCGAATGCCGCGGTGCACATCACCGTGCTGGATCGTGGGCCACGAACGGCTGTCGCTCGCTGTCTCGGTAATGGGACACCCGGCCCCTCGCGAGTCGGCCGGGGCCACATGCACGCGCTCTTCCTGGCCCGAGACCGGCTGCCCCAGCTGCTCCGTCGGCCGTACCCGAAGGAGCGCGGCGGCTCCACCAAGGCGTCTAGGTGTTCGGCGGCTTTTGGGCGGCAGCGGGCGCCCGACCATAGGTCTCCGTCATCTCCTTGAGCCGCTCACGCACCGCATCCGTCAGCATTCCGTCCACATAACGCCAGCCCCAGTTGCCGCTGGCCCGGCCGGGTGTGTTCATCCGGCCCTCGCTGCCGATGCCGAGCACATCCTGCAGCGGGAAGATCGCGGTGTGGGCAACGGACATCATGGCCAGGCGGATGAGTTCCCAGTTGACCACATCACAATGGCCGCCCAGGTATCTGCGTACGCTGGCGCGTTCCCCCCCGCTGGCAGCGTTGTACCAGCCGACGGTCGTGTCGTTGTCGTGAGTGCCAGTGTAAACGACACAGTTGCGCTCGAAGTTGTGGGGCAGGAACCCCGGCACCATCGCCCTTGGATCGGATGTGAAGGCGAACTGGAGCACCTTCATCCCGGGGAACCCCACTTGTTTGAGCAGCGCCTCGACTTCGGGCGTGATCAATCCCAGGTCTTCGGCGATGATGGGCAGTGGGCCGAGAGCCTGCTCCACCGCGCGGAAGAGGACGGAGCCGGGGCCCTTGACCCACTCGCCGTTCTCCGCCGTCTGAGCCCCGGCCGGGACGGCCCAGGAGGCCTCGAAGCCACGGAAGTGATCCAGCCGGACGATGTCCACGAACTGAAACGCCCTCTGGAAACGGGCGATCCACCAGGCGTAACCATCCTGCGCCATCACATCCCACCGGTAGTGCGGGTTACCCCACAACTGGCCGGTCACGCTGAAGTAGTCCGGCGGTACGCCCGCAACGACGGTCGGCTTGCCTTCTTCGTCAAGGCAGAACAACTCCTGGTGCGACCAGGCATCGGCGCTGTCGTAGGCGACGAAGATCGGGATGTCGCCAATGATGCGGATGCCGTGCTCGTTAGCGCAGTCTTTCAGCCGGGACCACTGTCTGAAGAACTGCAGCTGCGCGTACTTGTGGTAGTGGATCACTTCACTCAGGGCCACCTGCCAGTAGGCGAGCGCAGCCGGTCGACGCGTCGCAATGTCCCGGTCCCATGTGCCCCAGTTCGCCCCCCTATAGTGATCTTTGAGCGCCGCAAAGAGGGCGTAATCGTCCAGCCAGGCGCGATTGGCCGTGATGAAGTCCGCGAACTGCGTCTTCTGCATATCGCTGGCGTTGGCCTTGAAGTTTTCGAACGAGAGCCTCAGCAGGCGCCGCTTGAACTCGATGACCGGGCCATAGTCCACCCTGGCCTCGGGAAAGGCGGGCACAGCGTCGAGATCCCAGGGCGCCAGGGTGAGTTCCTTGACCAGGCGCTCCAGGCTGATCAGCATCGGATTGCCGGCAAACGCCGATAGCGGTGAATACGGGTTATCCCCGTAGCCCGTCGGGCCGAGAGGCATGATCTGCCAGAGCTGCTGACCGCTGGCCTCTAGGAAGTCCACAAAGCGATCGGCCGCGTCGCCCAAGTCGCCGATGCCGAAGCGACCGGGGAACGAGGTGGGATGGAGCAGAATGCCGCTCGCTCTTGGGTATTCCACATGTCCTCCGGTTCCGATCAAACGTTACCATCGCCCGATACGACACTCGGGTTCCACCGATCGACGCAACACCGTGATAGGTGCAGTGTCGATCGGGAGGTGGACC
>JBKQRF010000063.1:0-9094 GCA_052144055.1 Candidatus Limnocylindrales bacterium | reverse complement strand
CGCCAAGCCCGGCCAGGCGAGCCTCGTCAGGCGTGATCCCATCGAGTTGTTGGCCAGGTCCACGTCGTACTCGGCGGACCCGAAACGGGGCGCATCGAGCCGCAGCAGGAGCAGCAGGCCTGCCAAGGCGATCGCCATGAGCGTCCGAATCTCGTCGACCGGCATGGACACCGCCTGCCTCCCGAGGTCCCCTCGTGCGCGACCGTCAGGCCTGTTCGTCGGTTCGCAGGATGGCGAGAAATGCCTCCTGCGGGATCTCCACCTGCCCCACGCGCTTCATGCGCTGCTTGCCCTCGCGCTGCTTCTCCAGCAGCTTGCGCTTCCGCGTGATGTCGCCACCGTAGCACTTCGCGAGCACGTTCTTGCGCATCGCGCCGATCGTTTCGCGCGCCACGACCGTGCTCCCGACGACGGCTTGGATGGGCACCTCGAACATCTGGCGCGGGATCAGCTTCCTGAGTCGCTCGGCCAACCGGCGGCCTTGCGCCTGAGCATCCTCCCGGTGCACGATCATCGAGAGGGCGTCCACGGGCTCGCCGTTGACGAGGATTTCGAGCTTGACCAGTCGTTCGGGCCGGAACCCGATCTCCTCGTAGTCCATGCTGGCGTAGCCCTGTGTGCGGCTCTTCAGCTGGTCGTAGAAGTCGACGATCACCTCGGCCAGCGGCAGCTCGAACTGCATGAGCACACGCGCCTGGTCGAGGTACTCCATCGACTGGAACGCGCCGCGTCGCACCTTGACGAGATCCATCAGCGTTCCGATGTACGTGTTCGGAGTGACGACCTTGACGCGCACCCAGGGTTCGGCGATCTGCTCGACGTCTGAAGGCCCGGGAAGCTCGGCGGGGTTGTCAACCCGGACGTCGCCGCGACCGTTGGTTAGCGTCACGAGGTACTCGACCGACGGCGCAGACGCGATTAGCTCGAGGCTGAACTCGCGCTCAAGCCGCTCCTGCACGATCTCCATGTGTAGCAGACCCAGGAATCCGCACCGGAACCCGAACCCAAGCGCGACCGAGCTCTCGGGCTCGAAGGTGATCGAGGCGTCGTTCAGATGCAGCTTCTCCAGTGCGTCTCTGAGAAGCGGGTAGTCGGGCCCCTTGATCGGGTAGATGCCAGCGAACACGAGTGGCCTGGCCGCCTTGTATCCGGGCAGCGGGGACGCCGCAGGGCGTTCGGCCGACGTCAGCGTGTCCCCGACCTGGCAATCGCGCACGCTCTTGAGACCGGTCGCCACGTAGCCGACTTCGCCAGCCGACAGCGTCTCGACGGGCACCAGCTGGGGCCGGAAGACTCCGAGCTCGAGCAGCTCGCTCTCGGCGCCCGACGCCATCAGCCGCACCGATTCGTGGGCGCGCAGCGTGCCCTCGGCGAGCCGCACGTACGCTACGACGCCCTTGTAGGCGTCGTAGTGCGAATCGAAGATCAGGCCACGGGCCGGGGCACCTGGATCTCCCCTGGGCGGGGGGATCCGCCGAACCACCGCCTCCAGCACGTCGACGACCCCCGTCCCTTCCTTGGCTGACACGAGGATGACCTCCTCACGCGGGATCGCGAGCACGCTCTCCAGCTCCTCGATCACGAGCTCCGGCTGCGCCGACGGCAGGTCGATCTTGTTGATCACGGGAACGATGACCAGATCGTGCTCCAGGGCAAGGTAGACGTTGGCCAGCGTCTGCGCCTCGATCCCCTGCGCCGCATCGACCACGAGGATTGCGCCCTCGCACGCCTGCAGGGATCGGCTCACCTCATAGGTGAAGTCGACGTGACCCGGCGTGTCGATCAGGTTCAGCGCGTAAGTCTCGCCGTCCTCGGCGTTGTAATGGAGCCTGACGGCGCGAGCCTTGATCGTGATCCCGTGCTCGCGCTCTAGGTCCATCGAGTCCAAGACCTGGCTCGTCATTTGGCGGGCGTCGATGGTGTGGGTCAGCTCCAAGAACCGGTCCGCGAGCGTCGACTTGCCGTGGTCGACATGCGCGATGATGCAGAAGTTGCGGAAGTTCTTTTGTAAGACGCGACTCACTGAGTTCCCATCCCGACGCTAACGATACGGGAGGGGGGACGGAGTGAGTCGGCCATTCGGGTACTTGCTGGGAGAGCAGAATCGGCGGCGTCAGGCATGACACGTCTCGAGTCCGCCATTGCCCACCGCGAGCTTCTGCGCGGCCACACCGCCGACGGGTCGAGTTCGTGCGATCGTGGCTGCTCTGCTGCACTAAGTACGGCAGGACCCTAACTGGCGCGCGACCGAAGCTCCCAATGGGGGGACGGGCGTGCGCTGTGGGATGGTGCATCGTCTCGGCCAGCGTCCGCGCCGAGGCTGATCCTCTCCTGACGCCAGCAGGCAATGACACGCGGGACCACTTGGCAGAGCGCCGGGACCTCGATGCACGGAAGGCACGCATCATCGACCTGTTCGAGGCCGGCCTGATCGACCACGAGGACCGCGCGCGCCGTGTGACGGCGGACCACGAGCGGATCGCGAAACTCGACCGGCGGGGCCTCACATTCGCAACCGCGCGTTGCGAGTCTCGGACGTTCGGCATTGGTGCGAGGCAGCGGGCGCTGCTTCCCTGTCGCTCATCCGGCTGTGGTGATCGGACCGAGGGTCAGTTCGCTCGCAAGCCGGGTCGTGAGCCCGCGGAGGATCGCCGCGGGCTCACGATGCTGGGCATCGACGCACGACGGCCTGCCGGGGACCGGACGAGACCCAAATCCCGGCCTGGCCACGCGGCCGGCCGCAGACGCCTCATCCCCGTTCCTCGATCATGGCGCGCGCCGACGCGCGCCGAAGGAGTCCCGGCGCGTTTCCGGACGGCTCGCCATCCCTCCGATCGGCGCGACACTCCCGTGACCTGGCAAACTCGGCGCGCCCAGAGAGTGGGATTATCGCCAACAGCATGCTGAGGCTGCCGAACCAGAGGGCGGGCAAGGCCAGCATCGAAGCGACCACAACGGTCCAGCGACGATCGGTCCGGGCTCCCCACACCAGCAGTGCGACGGCAATCGGCAGCCGCACCCAGAGGGCAAGTGGGACCGCGGCCGAGGTTCCACCCTGCCCCGCGTTCGCGACCAGCACCTGCAGCCATTGCCACCACTCGTGCGGGGCGAGCAGGGTGGACGCGGCGACGACAGCGATGGTGGCGCCGAGCGCGACGATGAGATTGCGCCACTCCCTCCGCAGAACGAACCACAGTAGCCCGACACCCGGCGTGACCTTGGTGAGCACGACGAAGGCCCACGTCGCCGGCCAGCGAAAGCCGAGCACGATAGCGACCGCGAGGAAGAGCGAGATGTTGCCGCCAGCAAGCTCGATGGCGGCCACCAGCACGCCCAGCCAGAAGAGGCGCGGACCGGTGAGGTAGCGCAGGGCGGCCAGGAGCAGAGCCGTCCAAACGGCCACGAACGCGGGCCAGCCGAGCGCCTTCAACGGGGCAATGAGCTGCAGGAAGGCGGGCGAGTACACGTACGCGAGCGGGCGGGTCCACACCGACCAGCGGTAGGGATCGGCGAGCGCGGCGACCCAGTAGCACCGCGCCTCCTGAGCCGTGCTCCAGATGCGGCCGGGGGCCGAGTCCGCGATGATGAGGATCCACAATCCGAGGGCTAGCCCGACCCCAGCCGCACCCCTCGGCGAGCGCAGCTCGACGGACCAGGCACGAAGCCGTGCCACGATCGCGCGCCGCTGCGTGACTGCGTCGCTCGCTCGCGTCGAGTGCGAGACTCGGTGGCTCTCACCGCTGCCGTTCGTCGTCGACGGTGCGGGCACGGCTGGCGGGAAGTCTGGAAGCATCGACATCGCGGGTCGCGGCCCTCGGTTCATTGTGCCCACGGCTTGGCGCCGCCTCTGCTATGTGTACGCCACAAGGCGGTAGGGACGGCCAGAACGACCGCGCCGGCAAGGGGCGCCTCGCGGGCGGAGAACTCGAACCCCAACAGCGTCATGGCGAGCAACAAGCTGTCTCCGAGCGCCACGCTTCGAGCCGATCACGGTCTCGCATATCATAAAGTGACGTGCGCACCAGCAAGGAACCGCCAGGAGCGTTGGCGGACGCCCACGCCGCCGCGACCCGAGTAGGGTGCCGGGACCTACTCGACACTATCCCCCCGGCCCTGAGGTGCGATCAGCACAGAGCTCTGACCGCTAGGTCGGGGCTACAGTCTTCTACCCGGCTTTGGCACCACGCCGGCGGACGCCGGGCCCGTGCACCTTCCGGAGACCGCCTAAGGCAAGCACGCGAAAAGGGGGGCCGCTACCGTGATCGTCGGCCCCGCTCCGACTTTCGGCGGTCGTCGTGCCGGCGGCGATCCCGGGGCATCAGGGCCGTCAGGCGGACGCTGCGGGGTGGCGGACAGCTCGGAACCGCCCACCTGCGCGGAACACCTAAGCGGCCCCGCACTGGGGCCAAAGGTCGGAGCCTCGTACTGCCGCCAGCGTGCGGCGGGTGCGCCCCGGAAGTCGTACCGTGTGCCGCATGAGCAGGCCGCAGCCAGAGCGCCGCCGCAAGGCCGAGCGGGAGGTCGTGCGAGGTCCCACGAAGCGGCAGAGGAAGCGCAACCGGGTAGGGTTGACGCCACGCGACCGAGACCTCCTGATCCGCGTCCTCGTCGCGCTGGTCGTCCTCGTGATCGGGACGACCACAGGCCTGTTCGCCTGGTTCGCCGAGACACTGGCCCGGCTCTACACGGGGCCGGCGCTTCACCCCTAGCCCGGCCACCTGTGAAAGGGGGGCCGCCGGCGCCTGCGGTGCGCGCTCGGGGAGGCCACCTGCGTCCAAGCACCTGACGGAAGAGGCGTAGCTCTTGAGGGATCATTGGCGGGGCGACTGCAGCAGAGGCGGCGTGCTCGCCCGGCTGGTACCGACCTGATACCATCGACGGTCGCGCGCGCTGAACATGGCAGCGCCACCCTCGCATGTCAGCCGTCACAACCGGCATGCCTGGCCCATAGCATCAGCATCGCATCGAGGATCGATCCGCCTTGGCACATTCGGCTCGCAACTGGAAGGGCGCACGGACGCCACAAGCCATCAAGCGCGACCGCCAGGCCGCCCGGCGGCACGAGACCAACAAGCCGATGGAGTCGCGCGCACGGACGCTGGTCACGAAGGCGCTGCGCGCAGCCGTCGCCGGCGACGCCGAAGTCGCCGTTGCCACAATCCCAGAGGCGGAGTCGGCGCTCGACCGGGCCGCCAAGGCCGGCGCGATCCACGCGAACGCGGCGGCCCGCCGCAAGAGCCGCCTGATGCGCAAGGTCAACGCGGCGCTCGGTGGCGCGACCGTCGTGGGGACCGCACGTGCCACCAAGACGACCGGCAAGGCCGCGGCGGCCAAGGCTGCGAAGGCGCGCGTCGCGACGTCGCGCGCAGCCAAGGCCAAGGGCGAGCAGACGGCCGCCGGCAAGGCTCGAGCCGCGGTGCATCGCGCAACCCGCGGCGAGTCCGGCGCGGCCGAAGCGGGAGTCGGAGCCGCGGCGCCGTCGGCGGCGAGCCGGCGATCTGCCGCCGACAAACCAGCCACCCCACGGGCCCCGCGCTCCAGTCAGACCGCCGCCGGGGACAAGGCCGCCTCCACGGAATCAGCCCCGAAGGCGCGAGCACCGCGGGCCGCCAAGGCCGCGCCGGCGGTCAAGGTCAAGCCGGCGCGGGCGCCTCGGACTAGGAAGAAGCCCGAGGCGTAGGTCCAAGCTCTGTGCGCAGCGCGCAGGGCGACCCAGGCGGCAGAGCCTCCTGTGGGTGCGGGGTCTGGCGCAGGCGGTTGACCTCGAGACCGGCGCTGGTTCTGCTGCCAGCGGTCGCTCGTGCTACCGGCACGCTTGCGGCACCGGGCTCACGCCGGCGTCGCCTATGGGCGCTCCCGAGTTAACGGCGCGGCAAGCTAGCCCCCGAAGAGCGCCGCACCGCGGTTTAGAGGAGCAGGATGATCCTGCCATCGAGTTGTTCGGTCAGGAATACCGCTCGAACCCGGACGCGTCGGTGATGCCTGCAGCGCGCAGCTCGGCAGCAGAGACGGGGGCAACGAGGTAGCGCTGACACGTGCAGTCCGCTGCCGACCGGCACGTGAAGGCTCCCCCTTGGCTGCCAGCGCTGAACCCTGCGCCCCCGTAGAAGAACGACAGCCGGATCTCGCCGTGCAAGGAGCGCCAGGGTTAGCCCGGTGACAGGGCCAGCGTTAGACCGCGCTCGGGGCCACCCGCGCCCACGGGCCGCCTGCCCGCACTGAGCGCGTCTTCGCGTGGTAGCCGATGAGCAGGCCTGCCAGTGGCGCCGAGTAGAAGACCACCGGTTGCACGGGGATCACGAGCTCGAAGCTGAGCACGATGACCGCCGTCATTCCGGCGCTGACCCGCCAGCGAAAATGGTCCCGCGGTCGAGGACGCGGCCCAGTGGCCCTCCGGGAATCGTTCACGACGAGCAACGGGGGTCGTGCTCGCGGCGAGTCTTACGCCGGCTCGCGGTTCCGCAACACGGCCACGCCTGGCAGCGTAATCCCCTCGAGGAACTCAAGCGACGCGCCGCCGCCCGTGGATACGTGCGTCATCTTGTCGGCGAGCTGGAGCTGGTCGAGCGCTGCGACGGAGTCGCCCCCGCCCACTACCGTCGTGACGCCCTGGTCGGCGCGAGCGGCCAAGAACCGGGCCATGGCGCGAGTCCCGTCCCCGAACGTGGGGATTTCGAAAACGCCGAGCGGGCCGTTCCAGAGAACGGTCCGGGCCGGCTCCAGCGCCTCCTCGAACGCCTTCACGCTGTTGGGACCCACATCCACGATTGACCAACTGTTGGGCACCTTATTGGCCTGCACCACTTTGTGCTCGGCCCCGCGTGTGACCTCCTTCGCGACGACGACGTCCGTCGGCAGCACGAAGCGCACGCCACGCGCCTCCGCGTCGGAGAGGATGCGCCGCGCGTCGTCGACCCGGTCGGGCTCAAGCAGGCTCTTGCCCACCGTGAATCCCTTCGCGACGAGGAAGGTATTAGCCATGCCACCGCCGATGCAGAACGTGTCGCACCGTGAGACGAGGTTCTCCAGCACCTTAACCTTGTCGGACACTTTGGCGCCGCCCAGGACGGCGGCAAACGGCCGTTCCGGGTTCTCAATGAGGCGCGAGAGCGCGTTGATCTCCCGCTCCATCAGGAAGCCGGCGTAGGCCGGCAGCAGCTCGGCCATCCCGACAGTGGACGCGTGCGCCCTGTGGGCAGTGCCGAAGGCGTCGTTGACGTACACATCGGCGTAACTTGCGAGCGTCTTCGCGAACTCGGGGTCGTTCGCCTCCTCCTCTGGGTGGAAGCGCAGGTTCTCGAGCAGCACGACCTCACCCGGCTTCAACCGGGCGAGCGCGTCATTCGTGCCGGCGCCGATCGCGTCACCGGTCACCCGAACGGTGCGGCCCAGCAGCTGGCTTAGCCGTTCCGCAGCGGGGCGGAGCCGCATGCTCTCGACGACCTTGCCCTTCGGGCGGCCGAGGTGGCTCGCGAGGATGACGATCGCGCCCTTGTCGAGCAGGTACTTGATCGTCGGCAGTGCGGCGCGAATCCGCGTGTCGTCGGTGACCTTCCCGTCCTCCAAGGGGACGTTGAAGTCGACTCGGACGAAGACCCGCTTTCCGCTGGGATCGAAGTCCCGCACGGTCTGTTTGTCCATCGGAGTCCTCTCGTGTGCGGCCCGGAGCCGCGGGGCAGGTGGCCTGGTGCGACCCCGGAGCGGCTCGGGCGGCGGTTACAGACGCTCAGCGACGAAGGTCGCCAGGTCGGCGACACGACAGCTATAGCCCCACTCGTTGTCGTACCAGCCCAGGACCTTGGCGAACCGGCCGCCGATGACCATGGTGTACGCCGCCTCGACGATCGAGGACCGCGCGTCGCCCTTGAAGTCTGTCGAGACGAGCGGCTCGTCACTGACGCCGAGGATCCCCCGCATCGGGCCGGCTTCGGCCGCACGGAATGCGGCGGTGATCTCCTCGACCGTGGTCTCCTTCGCCAGGTCGACGGTCAGGTCGACGACGCTCACGGTCGGTGTCGGGACTCGGAGGCTGAACCCGTCGAGCTTCCCCTTTAGCTCGGGGATAACAAGTGAGAGCGCCTTGGCGGCGCCCGTGGTCGTGGGGATGATGTTGAGCCCGGCTGAGCGAGCGCGGCGCGGATCCTTGTGGGCCACGTCCAAGATGCGCTGGTCGTTCGTGTAGCTATGGATGGTGTTCATCAGGCCCCGCTCGATGCCGAACGAGTCGTTGAGGACCTTGGCAATCGGCGCGAGGCAGTTCGTAGTGCAGCTGGCGTTGCTGATGATCGCGTGGGCGGCCGGATCGTAGACCTGCTCATTGACGCCGAGGACGATCGTGACGTCCTCTTTCTTGGCCGGCGCCGAGATGATGACCTTCTTCGCACCGGCCTGGACGTGCGCGCGGGCCTTGTCGCCGTCCGTGAACCTGCCAGTCGACTCGATGACGATATCGACCCCAAGGTCGCGCCATGGAAGCTCGGCCGGGTTCATCACCATCAGGCTCTTGATGGCTCGGCCATCGACGATGATGGCATCGTCCGTGTGCGACACCACGCCGCCGAAGGCGCCGTAGGTCGAGTCGTGTTTGAAGAGCAGTGCGTTCGTGGCAACGTCCACGATGTCGTTGACCGCGACGACCTCGAGGTCCGGCGCACGCTCAATGATCGCCTTGAGCGCCTGCCGCCCGATGCGGCCGAACCCGTTGATCCCGACGCGAGTGGGCATGGTGCTGTACCTCCTGGAGCCCGCCGGCGCGGGCGCATCGATGGCGCGGCATGAGGTCGCGGGCCCCGGGGCGTTGCGACGCCCCCGACACGTCGGCGTCTCCGAGCGGCTCAGGCCGCCCGGATGCCGAGGCTGATGGCTGGGCGGTCAATGGAGTCAAGGCTCGCCGCGCTTGGCGGGACGTTTCCTGCACCGCCGCGGGCAGCAGACGCGTGCGGGTGCGAGCCGCGTGCCGTCCGCCCATCCTCCATTGCAACGCGATTGTACCAACCGGTCTCAGCGGCCAGATCGGCCCGGACGGCCCCATGTGCACGTGCCGCCCGGCGCGCGACCACCGGGTCGAGCGGACGCGCCGGGCATGCGAAGACCC
>JBKQRF010000062.1:0-53339 GCA_052144055.1 Candidatus Limnocylindrales bacterium | reverse complement strand
ACCGATGATCGAGACGCAAGCCGGCGACGTGTCCGCCTACATCCCGACCAACGTCATCTCTATCACCGACGGCCAGATCTACCTCGAGTCGGACCTGTTCTACTCGGGGCAGCGGCCCGCGCTCAACATCGGCATCTCGGTGTCGCGCGTGGGCTCCGCGGCGCAGACGAAGGCGATGAAGAAGGTCGCCGGGCCGCTCAAGCTCGACCTGGCCCAGTACCGGGAGCTCGCCGCGTTCGCCCAGTTCACGTCGGACCTCGACAAGGCGACCCGCGACCAGCTGACACGCGGCGAGAAGACGTCTGAAGTCCTCAAGCAGCCCCAGTACAACCCGCAGCCGGTCGAGAAGCAGGTGGCGATCCTATACGTAGTGACGCGTGGCCACCTCGACGACGTCCCCACGCCCCGCATCGCCGAGTTCGAGGAGGCCTTCTACCGCTACCTCGAGTCCGAGCACCCGGATCTCGTGAAGACGCTCGCGGAGACCAAGACGCTGAGCGACGAAGTCGCGGACGGCTTGGTCGAGGCGGTCCGGCTGTTCAAGCAGGGTTTCCTGGCGTAGGGACGGGAGAGCGTGGCGAGCCAGCGGGAGATCCGGCGCCGCATCGCGTCGGTCCGCAACATCAAGCAAATCACGCGGGCCATGCAGTTTGTGGCCGCGTCGAAGCTGAAGCGCGCCCAGGAAGCCACCCTCGCCGCACGACCCTACAGCGAAAAGCTCGAGGAGGTACTCGCCGACGTGGCGAGCGTCTTGGGTGGCGAGGAGCACCCCCTGCTCACGCAACGCGAGGGCAACCGCCGCTGCTTGGTCGTGTTCACCACCGATCGGCCGCTCGCGGGCGCGCTGAACGCGAACGTGGTGCGCTTCGCCTCGGCCGAGATCGTGAACCACCCCGGCGACCTCGCCGTGGTCGCGATCGGGCGTAAGGGCCGCGACTCCCTGCGTCGGATGCGCGTTCCGATCGTCGCGTTCTTCCTGAACTACGGGGATCGGCCGACGTTCGCCGACGTGCTGCCGCTGGCCCGACTGATTACCGACGACTACCTGGCGGGCACGTACGACCGGGTGGACCTGGTCTACCCTGAGTTTGTTTCGACGCTGACCCAGCGCCCGGTGCTCGAGACGCTGCTGCCCATTCACCCCTCCCGGGACACGCGAGGGATTCTCGGCAACCAGTTCCTGTTTGAGCCCAGCCCGGGAGCGGTCCTCGAGCAGCTGTTGCCGCGCTACGTGGCCGTCCGTGTCTTCCAGGCGGTCCTCGAGTCCGCGGCCAGCGAGCAGTCGAGCCGTATGGTGGCCATGAAGAACGCCACGGAGAACGCCGAAGAGCTGATCGACGACCTGACGCTGACCTACAACAAGGTGCGCCAGGCCAACATCACAAGCGAGATGATCGAGATCGCGTCGGGCGCCCAGGCGCTCTGACGGGAGACGGAGGAACGCCCCGACCATGGCCACTCCCGCCGCTTTCGCCGGCACCGTCATCGCGGTCACTGGCCCCGTCGTCGACATCGAGTTCCCGACCGGACACCTGCCGGCGATCTTCAACGCGGTCACGATCGAGCGCCCGGGCAGCCCGCTCGTCGCGGAGGTCCAGCAGCACCTCGGGAACGACTGGGTGCGCGCGGTGGCGATGACGACCACCGACGGGCTCGCCCGCGGGACCAGGGCCACCGACCAGGGTGCCGCCATCAGCGTGCCCGTCGGCGCGCAGACGCTGGGGCGCGTGTTCAACGTCCTCGGCCAGGCGATCGACGGCAAGAGCCAGCTTGGCGACGACGTCGAGCGGGACCCGATCCACCGCGCGGCTCCCGCCTTCGACGAGCAGACGACGGCGACCGAGGTCTTCGAGACCGGCATGAAGGTAATCGACTTGATCGCGCCGTTCCCCCGGGGCGGAAAGGTCGGGATCTTCGGTGGCGCCGGCGTCGGCAAGACGGTCATCATCCAGGAGCTGATCCGCAACGTCGCCGCGGAGCACGCCGGCTACTCGGTTTTCGCGGGGGTGGGTGAGCGGTCCCGCGAGGGCAACGACCTGCTGCACGAGATGACCGAGTCGGGCGTTATCGAGAAGACCGTGATGGTCTTTGGCCAGATGAACGAGCCGCCCGGCGCGCGGCTCCGCGTGGGCCTCACGGCGCTCACCATGGCCGAATCCTTCCGCGACAAAGAGGGCCGCGACGTTCTCCTGTTCATCGACAACATCTTCCGCTTCACCCAAGCCGGCTCGGAAGTGTCCGCGCTGCTCGGTCGGATGCCCTCGGCGGTCGGCTACCAGCCCAACCTGGCAACGGAGATGGCAGGCCTGCAGGAGCGCATCACGTCGACCAAGAAGGGCTCGATCACCTCGCTTCAGGCGATCTACGTCCCCGCCGACGACTACACCGACCCGGCGCCCGCGACGACGTTCGGACACCTCGACTCGACCATCCGGCTCGAGCGCTACCTGACCGAGCTCGGGATCTACCCCGCCGTGGACCCCCTTTCGTCCACGTCGCGCATCCTCGACCCGCTCGTGGTGGGCCAGGAGCACTATGACGTGGCCCGCGAGGTGCAGCGGGTGCTGCAAAAGTACCGCGACCTGCAGGACATCATCGCCATCCTGGGCATGGACGAGCTCTCCGAGGAGGACAAAGCGACCGTCGCCCGGGCGCGGCGGCTGCAGCGTTTCATGAGCCAGCCCTTCTTTGTAGCCGAGGTGTTCACGGGCCGCGCCGGCCAGTACGTGCCGATCCGCGACAGCGTCGGGTCGTTCAAGGAGATCCTCGAGGGGAAGGCGGATGACCTGCCCGAGCAGGCGTTCTTCCTTGCCGGCACGATCGATGACGTCCGCGCCAACGCCGAGAAGATGAAGTGACGCCGGGCACGGCGACTACTCTGTACGCAGCAGCGGACCTGGGCAGGGAGGCGCGCTGATGCCGCTGCAGCTCGAAGTCGTCACACCGGAACGCCTGGCCTACTCGGACGAGGTGGACGAGGTCGTGTGCCCCGGGATCGAGGGCGAGCTGGGCATCCTCCCCCACCACACGCCGCTCCTCACCACCCTCGGGTTCGGTGAGCTCAAGATCCGCAAGGGCACCGAGGAGGAGTTCTTCGCGATCGCCGGCGGCTTCCTTCAGGTTCGCCCGGACCGCGTGGTGGTCATGGCGGAGACGGCCGAGCTCGGTGCGGAGATCGACCTGCAACGGGCCCAGCGCGCACGCGAGGAAGCGGAACGGACGCTGGAGGCCGCCAGCTACCTCGAGCCTTCGGATCTGGCCCGGGCGCGCGCCGGGCTGCAGAAGGCGCTCCTGCGGATCAGAGTCGCGGAGCGACGCCGGCGCGAGGGTCCGCGCCACCACGGGTGACGGCCGTGGCAGACGCCCGGCTGTTCCACTGGGAGTACCAGCCTGACCCCGTCCCGCACGAGGTGTTCCGCGTGCAGGGCGGCGTGCCGCTCCACGGTGACGTCGCGATCAGCGGCGCCAAGAACGCCGCGCTGAAGCTCCTGGCCGCTGCCACGCTCACCGGCGAGCGGTGCCGCTTCACCAACGTCCCCGAGATCGAGGACGTGCGCGTCATGGTCGAGACGCTGCGCGACCTGGGCGTGGTCGTCGACCACCCGGCCCCCAACGTCTACGAGGTCGCTTCGGGCGACGTCGACTGGTTGTTCGTGCCGCTCGAGGCGGCCGCCAAGATGCGCGCCAGCTTCATCCTCCTCGGGCCACTCCTCGCCCGTTTCGGGCAGGTCATCATGAGCAACCCCGGCGGAGACCGGATCGGGCGCCGACCGGTGAACCTCCACGTCGACGCCATGCGCGCGCTGGGCGCCGAGATCGACTACCGCAACGGCTACTACTTCGCGAAGGCGCCTGGCCGGCTGCGCGGCGCCGAGATCCGCTATCCCCACGTGACGGTGATGGGCACCGAGAACGCGATGCTCGCCGCGACGCTGGCCGAGGGCCATACCGTGATCCGGCCCGCGGCGCAGGAGCCCGAGGTGGACGATCTCATCGCCCTGCTCCAGAAGATGGGCGCGGAGGTCGAGCGCACCCACCCGGACACCATCGAAATCCAGGGCCGGCGTCGCCTGCGCGGCGCGGACCACGCCGTCGTCCCGGATCGGATCGAGACGGGCACCTTCGTGCTGGCAGCGGCGGTCGCCGGCGGCGACGTCACGCTTCACGGCGCACCCTGCGAGCACCTGGGTTCGTTCCTCGACGTGCTCCTGCGCATGGGCGTGCAGGTCGCCTGCGGACGCGACACGATCGAGGTTCACGCCGCTCCGCGAGGCAGCGGCGCGTACCAGGCCTGTGACGTGGAGACGGCGCCGTACCCCGGCTTCGCCACCGACCTCCAGTCGCCCATGAGCGTTCTCCTTACGCAGGCGAGCGGCACGAGTCGCCTGCACGAGACGATCTTCGAGGACCGCCTCGAATGGCTCGGCGAGCTCGTGCGCATGGGCGCCACGCTGGACGTGCTGGACGCTCATCATGCGACCATCAGCGGGCCAACCCGGCTCCGCGGGACCGCGGTGGAGATCGGGGACCTCCGGGCGGGCGCCTCGCTGATCCTGGCCGCGCTCGCGGCCGACGGAACCACCACCATCCGTGGCGCCCACCACGTGCATCGCGGCTATGAGAACATCGAGGGCAAGTTCGTAGGCCTCGGCGCCCGGATCGAGCGCCTCGCAGAAGGGACCGTCGCTAGTCCGGCATGAAGATAGGCATCGACTTGGGCACGGCCAACGTGCTCGTCTACGTCAAGGGCAGGGGCATCGTCATCCGGGAACCTTCCGTGGTCGCCGTCAGCGACGACAACCAGATCGTCGCCGTCGGCGAGGAGGCTCGGGAGATGATCGGCCGCACGCCCGGCAACATCCAGGCGATCCGCCCCATGAAGGACGGGGTCATCGCCGACTACGTCATCACTGAGGCGATGCTGCGCTATTTCATTCGCAAGGCCGGCCGCAGCATGCTGAAGCCCGACGTCATGATCAGCGTGCCGTCCGGCGTGACCAGCGTGGAAAAACGCGCGGTCCGGGACGCGGCCCTCAAGGCGGGCGCGCGCGAGGCGTACCTCATCGAGGAGCCACTCGCGGCGGCTATCGGGGCCAACGTGCCGATCAGCGGGCCCTCCGGGAACATGGTGATCGACATCGGCGGCGGCACCACGGAGATTGCCATCATCGCGCTTGGCGGGATCGTGGTGAGCACGAGCCTCCGGGTGGGCGGCAACCGCTTCGACGAGGCGATCGCCAACTACATCCGCAAGAAGTACAACCTCATGATCGGCGAGCGGACCGCCGAGGACGTCAAGATCCAGATCGGCACCGCGCTGCCGCTCGAGCGCGAGATGAACATGGAGGTGCGTGGGCGCGATCTGATCGCCGGGCTGCCCCGCACCATCCCGTTCACCAGCTCCGAGGCCATGGAGGCGATCGAACAGCCCCTCCAGCAGGTCGTCGCGGCCGTCCGGCAGGTGCTCGAGGAGACGCCGCCGGAGCTGTCGAGCGACATCATCGACAAGGGCATGGTGATGTCGGGAGGCGGGTCGATGCTGCGCAACATCGACAAGCTTCTCACCCAGGTCACCGGCGTCCCCTGTCACGTGGCCGAGAACCCGCTGAACTGCGTCGCGCTCGGGACCGGCCTGGCGCTCGAGCACTACGACTTCTTCAAGAAGTCGCTCGTGCAGCAGATCTGAGCGCCGGTGGATCGCACCCCTGCGACGGCCCAGCGGTGTTTCGTTGACCTGCACTGCCATACGGGGCGGTCGTTCGACTCGCTGAGCGATCCCGAGCGCGTCGTGCGCAAGGCCGCCGAACAGGGCCTTACCCACCTCGCGATCACCGACCACGACCGCATCGACGGGGCGCTCGAGGTCCGGGATCGCGCGCCGGAGGGGTTGACCGTGATCGTGGGCGAGGAGGTCCGTTCGCTCGATGGCGACATCGTCGCGCTCTGGATCGCGGAGGCGATCCCGTCGGGGCTTCCCGTGGAAGAGACGATCGAGCGGATCCACGGCCAGGGCGGGCTGGCGGGCATCCCCCACCCCTTTGACCGCTTTCGTGGTTCGGCGGCGAAGGACAGCACAGACCGGCTCGAGCGCCTCGGGAACCGGGTCGACTACATCGAAGCGTTCAACGCCCGCGTCCCGTTCGGGGCGGCCAACGAGCTCGCCGCGCAGTTCGCCCGCGACCACGGTCTGCCCGGCGTGGCCGTCTCAGACGCCCACACGCTCATGGAAGTGGGCGTTGCCTACACCGCGCTGCCCGGCCCGATCGCGTCAGCGGAGGAGCTGCGGCTTGCGCTGGCCACGGTCGACGGCTGGTCGCTGGTCACGCAGCGAGCCTCCTTCCTCGTGCGCGGCTTCATGCCGGTCGCGAAGGCGGTCCAGCGGATGCGCGGGAACGGTCGGCGGGTCCGGGCGTGAGCAACGCGGCGCGCGTTCCCGAGGCGGACTCGCCCGCGGGGCCCGAAGTCACGGTTGACCAGATCTCCCTCGGCCGGCGGCTGCGCCAGCCGCGGACCCTCGTGTCGATCCTCATCCCGATCATGGTGCTGGCCCTCTTGGTGGTCAGCCTGCCGGGCTTCAAGCTCAACCAGCTGCCCAGCCTGATCCTGGGGGCAGATCCATGGCTGCTGCTGGCCGCCTTCGCGGTTTACTACCTCGGGTTCCCGTTGCGCGGCCTGCGCTGGAAGCTGCTCCTGCGAGCCGCCGGGTCTGACGTGTCGGTTCGCGACTCCACCGAGATCATCTACATCAGCTGGCTGGTGAACTGCGTGGTGCCGGCGAAGCTCGGCGACGTCTACCGCGCGTGGCTGTTCCGCCTGAACTTCGCCGTCTCCCTGAGCCGCACGCTGGGCACGGTGTTCATCGAGCGGATCTTCGACCTGTTCGTGATCGTGCTGATGGGACTCGCTGCGGGGTTATGGAGCTTCCGCGCCGGCATGCCTCACGAGGTCCTGGTGATCTTCCTGGTCGGCTTCGCCGTGGTCGGCCTCCTCGCGGTCGGGCTTTTCACGCTGCGCAACTTCGGACGCCGGCTGCTCGACGTGCTGCCCGTGCCGGAGCGGCTGGTCTCGCTCTACGAGCGTTTCGAGGAGGGCGTGTTCGGCATCGGCGCGCGGCAGGTGCCCGTCATCGGAGTTGTCAGCGTGCTCATCTGGACCACCGAGGCCGCGCGGCTCTACCTCGTGATCGCGGCCCTTGGGTTCCCCGACGTCCACCTGGGCATGAGCGGCACCGCGTTTGTCGCCCTCTCGGCGTCGCTGCTGACGGCGATCCCGCTGACCCCGGCCGGGCTGGGGTTCGTAGAGGGTGCCGTTGTGGGGCTCCTCACCGCCGTGTACCACGTGCCGTCCAACCAGGCGCTCGCGATCACCGTCGTCGACCGCTCCATCAGCGTGCTCACGGTGGTCGTGCTCGGCAGCATCCTCTACGTCCTCTCGCCAAAGACCAAGGGCCGGGCGACAGGCGCAGGGCGCGCCGGCGAGGTCGCTGGCTCTCCTGCGACCGTCGGAGACGGTGGACCGACGATCTGACCGTACAGACGGATGCCGGCCCTGCTCGGGAGGGGCCGGCATCCGAGGTCGCGACGGCCGGGGAGGAGGAACCCAGCGCTGCGTTCTACAGACAGGAGCAGCAGTTCAGGCGCGCTCCGGGAAGCGGTGACCGCCGACAGCTCCGCTGAGGGCCGCACCGCTTGCGGCGCCCCGCATTGGCCGCAGCAGCATCGGTGCGCGGGCGCCGTTGCCGGCCCCATTGCCGCCGTTGCCGCTGGGCGAGGTCCGTCGGGCGCGCACGGCCAAGTAGTAGTCCATCACCTGGCGCACGTGCATCTCGAGGAGCAGGTCGTCCGCCCGCAGCGCGTACTCCACGCGCGCTGTCGGGTTCGTCGTAGCACCGCCCACATGGCCGAAGTAGACGGGGGAGTCGGACTCGTCAAGGATCTCGCGCAGCCCGCGAGCCAGCTTGGTCGCCGTCCCGAGTGATGGTGTCCGGTCGCCGCGAACGAGGCGGGAGATCGTGGAGTGGTCCACACCGGCCTGCTGCGCCAGCTGGCGCTGCGACATCCGCTTCGCTTTCAGCTGCGCGCGCAGCCAGTCATTGAATCCCCGTGGGTCCTGCACGCTCATGCTGTGCATGATCGCCGTCGCGTGGGCGCACCGGTATAGCCCGTTCGTACCGCCGGTATGACCCCCTCGCTCCAGCGCTGCAAGGTGGGCAGCAAGGTCGAGCATCAGTCTCCAGCCGCGAAAACAGCCAGGTGCCTGCCGGGTGCCGGGCTGAACGTATCGATCAGCCGCAGGGTCCTCGAGGCGGCGCGCAGGGCGCCTGTGGCTGCCGTCTCGACCGCGGTCGCACAGTCGGGCACGAAGAGGTCGTCACAGAGCACCACGACCACGTGCTGGTCCGCGGTCGCCACGGGCGGAAATCCGTCGGCGACCAGCGGATAGCGGTACGCGTCGGGTGGCTTGAAGGACGGGAGGCTGATGAGCGCGTACGGATGTCCCCCCACGGCGCGCTCGATCCGGTAGGCGGCTGCGCTCGCGGCTGGCCACCCGCCGTCCGGCGACACGGCCGGCGGCCACGTCGCGACGTTCCAGCCCACGATCGCGGCCACCACGACGACCGCTGGTAGGCGATCCGCGAGGGTGTGCCCGCGGCGGCGAGTCTTCTGGCTGACTCCGGGAGGCCGCGGCTCGACACCGCCCCCAAGCTCGCCGGCCCCGGTCTCCAGGTCGGGGCTGCCCGCCCTCCAGCCTGCGCGCCGTGCCTCTGATCCCGTCCAGCCGGCAAGGCCGGTGATTGCCAGCGCGGCAGCCAGCACCACGAGCGGATCGAACGCGGCATGGTACTGGTCAACGGTCAGCGGCGTGACTTCGGCGAGGGCCGAGACCCCCAGGCCCAGCACCACGCAGGCGAACACCAGGCTGCCCAGCAACCAGCGCGCTGCGGCCACCTCGTCGGTGCGGCCGGCGAGCGCGCGCCACGCCAGCCCGGCCGCGATGCCGGTCGCCGCCAGTACGGCGGGCACCGGAGCGGATGTCAGCAGGCCTGCGAGCGGCCACGCCAGCGCCCGGATCGTGACAACGATCAGTCTCGCCAGCGGCCCCAGGCTCGACCCCGAGGTCCCGGACGCAAGGAACGCAATGAACCCCCGTGTCTCGGCGAAATTGTGTCCGAGCTCGTAGACCAGCAGCGGAATGTAGGTGACCGCCGCCAGCGCGACGCCCGCGGCCCCCCAGCCGACGAGTGCCCGGACGCTCGGTCCCGCACGCGTCCGGAGGTCATCCCCTCGGTGAGCGCCCGTTCCCTCCCGGACGGCCCTGCGGACGTCGAGCGAGTAGAGCGCCGCCAGGGGCACGGCCAGCAGCCAGGCGAGCACGTGAAGTTGCCCGGCGACGGCCACCCCAACCGCGGAGACCATCCACCACGCCGGGCGCCGCGTTCGCCAGGCGTGCCACGCCGCTCCGACTGCCACGAGGCTTGCAGCCGGGATGAGGTTCGGGTTCCAGAACGTGGTCGATGCGGAGATTGCGGTGGCCGACACAGCGAGCAGAAGTGCCGCCACCAGCCCAGTCACCGGCCCGTCCATCTCGCGACCGACCCACCACGCGAGGACCACGGCAGCGATTCCCGTGAGGGCGAACTCGACGAGCACGGGAACTGGGTCGTTGCCGCCGGAGAGCACCGCTGACGGGGCGAGGAGCCAGTAGTACAGGGCGCCGTGGTGGAAGCCACCGACCGACGCCGGAGGCCCCAGCAGCGGGATCACGCCGCCGTGGACGAACGCGCGCAGCACCAGCATCTGGCCGCCCTGGTCGGAGTCCCACATGCCGCGCGCGGCCAGACCGGGGAGCCGCACGGCGGCGGCGAGCACGGTGATCGCGAGCAGCGCGGCCAGTTCGCGCCGGGAGACGGGCCGTGTCGTGGCGCCCTCCGTGCTCGGTGGCGTGTTAGCCGCGCTCGGGCGCTCGTCGATCCGGGGTGCCAGGTCGGCGTGTGCGGCATCCGAGCGCATCGCTCAGTCCGGGGCAGTGCGCGAGCGTGCGCCGCGGGCGTGCGCCGCCGCGGGGGGGAGTTCGGGGAGTGGTTCGCCACGCAGGATCGTGCGCACGCGCTCCATGTTGATTGCGTCGAAGCCCTCGTCCATGCCCGGTGTCTCGAGGTAGAACGGCACGTCCTCGAGGGCGGGATGGAGCAGCACGCGCCGCAGGCCAGCCGCCCCGATCGTGCCGGCTCCGATGTGCTCGTGGCGGTCCGCGTGCGATGCCAGGGGCGCCTTCGAATCGTTGAGGTGGACCATGGCGATCCGGCTCACGCCGAGCGCGCTGTCGAGGCGTTCCAGCAGCCGGTCCACTTCCTCGGGCTGCGAGATCTCGTACCCGGCCCCCCAGGCATGGGCGGTGTCCAGGCAGAACCCCACCCGGTCCGTGTCGACGCCGGCAGCCCCAATCGCGTCGAGGATCTGGCCCAGCTCCTCGACCGTGCCACCGAGCCCGTCGCCACCGCCAGCCGAGGTCTCCAGGACCAGCAGCGGAGTGCCCTCTGCCGCCGGTACTTCGTCGAGCGCCCGCCGAACGGCGGTCGCAATGCGAGCCACGCCCACGGCCGTCCCCTGACCTCGGTGCGAGCCGGTGTGCACGTTGAGAAACGCCGCCCCGTACGTCTGAGACATGCGCAGCTCGGCGACGAGCGCGTCGATCGTGCGCTCCCAGATCGTCTCATCCGAGGCCGCGAGGTTTAGTAGGTATGGGCCGTGGACAGCGAGCGGGAGCACGTCGTCCTCGACGAGGCGCGCCCGGAATGCCCCCAGGTCGGGCGGCGGCGCCGAACGGCGGTGCCACGCGCTCGGGTTGTCGGCGAAGATCTGGAGGCACGTTGCCCCGATCGTTCGGGCGCGGTCGACGGCCTTCACCATGCCGCCCGCGAGGGGGAGGTGCACTCCAACTCGGCGGTCGGCCAGGGCCGCAAGGGGTTCTGGCTGCATGGCCCGATGGTAGCCGCTCACGGGTTTGATATCCATCGAATCGCTCGGTAGACTGCTAATTAGACACATATCCAATCAGCATGCTCCAAAGGAGCCGAGGCGCATGGATCTCGACCTCCTGCGCGCCCTGAAGGCGCTGTCTGATGCATCGCGCCTCCGGATCATCGGCCTGCTCGCCGAGAGGCCGATGGCGGTGGGGGAGCTCGCCGACGCGCTGGGCCTGACGCCGGCCACTGCGGTCCACCATCTTGCCAGGCTGCGCGAGGCCGGCCTCGTCGAGGCGCGCGACCGTCGTCCGTTTGTCGAGTACAGGCTGCGAGCAGGGGCGCTGGCGCAGGTAGGTGGCCAGCTTGACGCCGCGGGCCGGGCGGGTGCCGAACAGCCGGCGATGGCGCCCGGGCCGGACGGCGCGCCTCGGCCTGCGTACGACGCGAAGGTGCTTCGAGCGTGCGTCGCAGATGGCCGCGTGACCCAGATCCCGGTGGACGAGAAGAAGCGGCTGCTCCTGTTGCGCTATGTGGCCGAGTCGCTGTTTTCGCCCGGCGAGCGCTATCCGAAGCGGAAGGTGACCGCGCGGCTCGCCACCATGCACGAGGACGTTGCGTCGCTGCGTCACTACCTCGTCGGCGCCCGGATCATGGAGCGCGAGGCCGGATCGTACCGGCTGACGCCGCGCGAGACCTGGCCCTCCTGAACCCTGGCGGGGTCGGCCACCGCGCAAGCCGGCACGAGCCGGCTCGCCCCTACTTGCGGCCGGGCGTGTACGCCCCTCCGATCGTGGGCTCGATCAGTCCGTAGTCGCCGTCGCTCCGCCGGTACAGGACGGCCAGGCGCTCGTTCTCGGCGTTCACGAAGAGGAAGAACGTGTGGCCCAGCTCTTCCATCCGCGCGACGGCGTCCTCCTCGAACATCGGCTCGATTGCGAACCGCTTGACCTTGACGATCGACGGGCCGCCGTCGCGCTCCTCGGGTTCGGGGGCCTCGTCAGCGAGGGAGCGGAGGATCGACTTCGCCTGCTCAGACCGGCTCCGGGTCCGGGGGCGCTCCTTGTGCTCGACCGCGAGTTGCTCGAGCTTGTCGAGCGCCGTGTCAGTGGCTGCCCTGAAGGAGGCGGCTCGTGCAACCCCCCGAACCGGCTGCCCGTCGAGGAGGAGTGTCAACTCCGCGATGTGCGTCTGGTCGGCGCTGCGGTTGTGCTCGACCGAGTACTCCACGATGACCTCGCTGCGGTCGTCGAGGAGGCGCGAGAGCCGCTGCATCTTCTGTTCGGCGTAGCGGCGGTCACGATCGAGGACGTCGAGGTTCTTGCCTTTGACGGTCGTTCGCACGGCTGACCTCCTTGCTGCCGATTCTACTGCCGGGGAGGGCCGGTTCCGGCTGGTTCTGAAGAGGGGGGTTGCCCGCCGGAGGTACGGATGCGGCCGCTGGTCTGGGCGCGGCACACCGCGGCTGCTCGTCGCAGCGCGTTCTTGGGCGCTTATCATCGGTCCTTGTGAGCCGCCGGATGCCCGGACCATGACGCACCGCGATCCGACGCAGCCCTCGCCCAATCTGAGCGGAGGCGCTCTCCGCCCGCAGCTCGCGCGCCGCATCACTCCGGACGTGGTCGGTGTCGTCTTGGCCGCGATCGGTGCCGTGGTGCTCCTCGGAGCGTTGGTCGTGTTCCAGGGGAGTCGGGGGTCAGCGTACGACTTCGGGGCCTATGACGCGGCGGCGCGGCGCCTGGCGGCCGGGCAGCCCCTCTACCAGGCCGTGACGCAGCGGGGGCCCTTCGCCCCCGGGCCGGGCGGCATCTACCTCTACGCTCCGCCGCTGGCGGTGCTGCTTCTCGCGCTCGTGCCGCTGGGCGCGGCGACGGCGGCGACCGCCTGGCAGTTGCTCCATGCGGCGGCGCTTGCGCTGGCCTGCGCGCTCCTGCCGGTGCCGCGCTGGGTACGACTCGCATCGTTCGGTATTGCCTGCGTGTCGCTGCCGACGCTCCTCGACCTCAACCTCGGCAACGTCAGCCTGTTCGTGTTGCTGGCCGGGGCCGCGAGCTGGCGCTGGGGGGCGCGCCGGGGCCCACCCGGGACGCAGGCCGCGCGTGGCGCCTTAGGCGCCGGGGTGCTCGCCGCGCTAGGCATTGCCGTGCGGCCCCAGGCGGCGATCCTGCTGGTCTGGTGGGCGTGGCGACGCACGCCGCCGGCGGTCACGGCCCTGCTCGCTGCAGTGGGGTCCGGCGTCGTGCTAGTGCTGGGGTCGGCGGCTGTGGCCGGGGTCGGCTCCTGGCAGGCCTACGTGCGGCTGCTCGAAAACATCACGGGGGCGGGTCCGGCCTCGAGTGACGTCGGGTTGGCGAGCGTGGCCACCCGCGCCGGCCTTGCCACTCCGATCCCGCTCGCATTGTTTGTGGCCGGGGCGGTTCTCGGCCTGGTCGCGATCGTCGTCGCGTCCCGGCGCGATGCCGAAGCCGGAATGGTGGCGGCCGTGTTGGCGACGCTGCTGCTGGTGCCGCTGCTGTGGCCCCACTACCTCGTGCTGCTGGTGCTGCCCGCCGCCCTGCTGGCGGCACGCGGACGACCGTGGGGCCTCGCCCTGCCGCTGCTCGCCTGGTTGCCCGGGCCGATCCTGCCGTTGGTGGCGCTCGGTGGATGCTGGGCGCCGATGCTCGCGCCTGCCTTGGCAGCCTCGACTTCGCGAGGGTTAGACGGCGAGCCGGAGGTCGGAGCGGCGCTTTAGCGGACGTCCGCCGCCGGGTCGGCGGTCTCGAACACGACGACATCGCCCGCCCGCAGCCCGGCCCGCTCGGCCGCCCCAGCCTCCAGTTCGAGGCATCCGCGCGCTCCGCGGACGTACCAGACGACGCCGGTCCACGGTCGGAGGCGAGGCCGGGTGGCGACGACACGCCAGGTGGCCCCGGCCCGTGAAGTCGCGCCATCACCGGTGGTTGCGGGCGCGAGAAACACTGCGTCGATCGGGAAGCGCATGAAGAGCATGTGGATGCTCGTGTCGCCCGGGAGCCACAGTCCCGCATCCGCGGCGAGCGCCGGGCGGCCCATGAGTCCTCGGAACCTGGCCCAGATCGACGAGGCCGTCCGAACGTCCGAAGCCAGCCGCGCACCAGTTCCCTCGACGCGCACCGCGAACATGCCCGCGATCACGTCAGTCGAGGCGGCGAAGCCACGCACGGTCCGGTCGCGGCGTCACCTCGCTCGACTCGGCGCGACGACACGGAACGACGGCCTCTTACGGAACGCCGCCAGCGCCTGCGGCGCCTCCGAGGTTGAGGGAGATGAGGATGAGCGCCGGACCCAGGATCACGACGAAGAGCGAGGGAAAGATGCAGCCGACGAGCGGAAACAGCATCTTGATGGGCGCCTGCGCGGCAGCCTGTTCTGCGCGCTGCCGGCGCTCGATGCGGAGCTGCTCGGACTGCACCTGCAGCACCTTGCTGATCGAGACGCCCAGCTGCTCGGCCTGGATCACAGCGCCGATGAAGTTTGTCAGCGCCGGCACCTCTGTACGGGCCACGATGTCGCGGAGAGCCTCCCGTCGCTGCTTCCCGACGCGGACCTCGGCGAGTGCACGGCGAAACTCGTCCGACAGCGGCCCGGGCAGCTTCTCCGTCACTTTGGCCAGCGCCGCGTCGAACCCGAGTCCAGCGCGTACCGAGATCGTCAAAAGGTCGAGCGCGTCCGGGAGCGAGAGAACGATCTGGTGCTGCCGCGCACGGACGCGGCGTCCGATCCAGAACTCCGGGGCCATGTAGCCGACGCCGCCCGCGAGGATCGCGAGCAACGCGCCGAGCAGGACGTTGCCCTCGATGAGCGCAAAGACGAGAAAGGCCACGGCCGCCGCGGCGAGCGCGATCACGATCTTGAACCCGAGGAAGTCGCTGGTGCGCATACCGCCCGGGTGGCCCGCCATGGCGAGTCGCTGTTCGGTGCGTCCGGCCTGCGTGGCGCTGGTCAGCCTCCGCCCGATCCCGGACAGTCGTTGCGCGATCGGCCGAACCGTGCGGTCGAAGATTGGCTGCTGGAGCTCCAGTTCCTCCAGGCTCTTCGCCTGCATGGTGCCGAGCTGCGTGAGGCGTGCCTGGACCGCGTCCGCCGGCATCGACTGCGCGACGCCGACGAAGACCAGCAGGATGCCGAGCGCGAGGACGAGGCCGACGAGAATCGTGAGGAGCGGCATGGCTCAGACCTCGATGTCGACGATGCGGCGGATGATCAGGAAGCCCATAAGCATCGAGAACCCAGCGATGCAGAGCACGATCACGCCGGCGGGCAGACCCAAGATCGCCGGAGGCTTGCGGAACATCGGCTGCATGAAGTTTGGAGCGATCACGAACAGGATCGCGGTCAGGCCGATCGGGAGGAACGCTACGACATACCCGGACATCCGCTGCTGCGCCGTCAGCGTGCGGATCTCGCCCTTGATGCGGACTCGCTCGCGGATCGTAAACGCGATCGAGTCGAGGATCTCCGCGAGGTTGCCGCCCACCTGGTGCTGGATCGAGATCGCCGTGACCATCAGCTCGAGGTCGTCCGAGCGCACCCGGCGCAGCATGTTCTCGAGCGCCTGGTCAAAGGGCAGTCCCAGGTTGACCTCGCGGATCACGCGGCCAAACTCCGTCGAGATCGGGGGGCGTGTCTCGCGCACGACCAGCTCGACCGCCTGGAGGAACGAGGAGCCGGCGCGGAGCGCGTTGGCGATGAGCGTGATGGTATCCGGCAGCTGCCCGTTAAAGGCCTTGAGCCGGCCGGCTCTCCGGCGCCCGAGCCAGATGCGGGGCAGGATGAACCCGATGATTGCGCCAATCACCCAGGCGAGCGGACTCGAGAACACCGTCACGAACGGGCTGAGGAGGATCATGAGCAGGGGGATACCGAGGATGGCGGCGGCCCAGATCGCGATGTACTCGCTGACCTTGAGGTGCAGGTCCGCGCGGGCGATGTCCCGCGCGAGGTTGGCGCCGAAGTCGCGCCCCTCTAGGCCCTTGTTCAGGCTTGCCAAGGCCGCCGAGTTCTGCATCAGCTCGGCAATCGAGGGGGTGCCGGCCTTCTTCACCTGCGCGTCCCGCCCGGACACGTATCGTTCGAGGCGCTCGCCCACGCTGCTGCCCCCGGCACTCGAGAGCCCTATGGCAAGCAGGAGGATGGCGAGGGCGGCCACGACGGCCAGACCGAACAGGGTCGGGTTGATCATCTCGACGCTCCGCCTCGCACTGTACCCCCTCCGTGCTAGTACGTGAAGCCGAAGAGTCCCGGAGGCAGGTGGATGCCCGCGACCTCGAACTTCTCAACGAACTTCGGTCGAATGCCGGTCGGCTTGAGCCGACCGGTGATCTTACCGTCCACGACCCCGGTCTGCTCGAAGACGAAGACGTCCTGCATGACGATCACATCACCCTCCATGCCCTGGACCTCGGTGATGGCCACGATCTTGCGCTGGCCGTCCTTGAGGCGGTTCTGGTGGACGATGAGGTCGACCGCGGACGAGATCTGCTCGCGGATGGCGCGCAGCGGCAGCTCGACGCCGGCCATGAGGACCATCGTCTCGAGGCGCGCCAGCATGTCGCGCGGCGTGTTGGCGTGGCCGGTCGACATCGAGCCGTCGTGCCCCGTATTCATGGCCTGCAGCATGTCGAGCGCCTCGCCCGACCGAACCTCGCCCACGACAATGCGGTCAGGGCGCATGCGGAGGGCGTTCCGCACTAACTCGCGGATCGGGATGGCGCCGCGGCCCTCGATGTTCGGCGGCCGAGCCTCCAGGGTCACCACGTGTTCCTGGCGTAGCTGGAGCTCGGCCGCGTCCTCAATGGTCACGATCCGCTCGTCGTTGGGAATGAACGACGAGAGAACGTTCAGCGTGGTCGTCTTGCCCGAGCCGGTGCCACCGGAGACGAAGATGTTGAGCCGAGCCTCGACGCACGCCTTCAGGAAGTCGAACATCTCCGGCGTGGCAGTCCCGAACCGGATCAGGTCGTCGACGGTGAACGGGGATGCCGCGAACTTCCGGATGGTCACCACCGGGCCGACGAGCGAGAGTGGCGGAATGATCGCGTTGACGCGGGAGCCGTCGGTGAGCCGAGCGTCAACCATCGGCGACGACTCGTCTATGCGCCGCCCAATGGGCGCGATGATCCGGTCAATGATCCGCATGACGTGATCGTCGTTCTGGAAGACCACGTTTGTGAGCTCCAGGCGCCCGCCACGCTCGATATAAATCTGTCGCGGGCCGTTGACCATGATTTCAGTGATGCTCTCGTCGCGCAGGAGCGGCTCGAGTGGGCCGAGACCGATGATCTCGTCGGTAATCTGCTCCAGCATGCGAACGCGCTCGGCGCGCGTCAGCGCGAGGCCCTCCTCGTCCACGACCCGGCCGAAGACCTCCTCGATCTGACGCCGGACTTCGACTTGGTTCGAGAGGTCCAGCTTCGGGTCGAGGTCCTGGATCACCCGGGACTGGATCCGGAACTTGACGTCGCGGAAGGATTCACGGGTCGGGATCTGCGGGACGCTGCGGGTTGTGCCGGCGGTGCGCGCCGCCTCCGGGGGCGTCAGGGGAGCGGGCGCGCCTGGCGCTGCCGGGGGCGTGGGTGCGGGAAGCGAACCGTCACTGGCAGGCCGGGCGCTCTCGATTCGTCTAAGCAGGGACATTGGTGCGCTCCCTCACGCTCGCATGGTGGTCATCGCCAGGCAAAGATCGAGCGGCGCTGAGCCGAGCGCTGGGGCGACTCGGCCTCCCGCACGCCGGGCTGCGTGCCCGACAGGTCACGCGCGAGGCGGAACAGGTCCTGACTCACCTGCGCCTCGGGATTGCTGATGACGAAGGGGACGCCGCGATTCAGGGCGTAAACCACGCTTCGGCCGTCGCTGACGATGGAATGGTCGACCTTCCGGCCGAGCGACCGCTCGACGTCGGCGACCCGGATGCCCAGGGACGAGTCCGCGCGGTTGAGCACCAGGTCAATCCGTCCGTCGTCGTAGCCGAGCTGGCGGGCGACCTCGAGAAAGACCCGGAGATTGCGGATATTCGTGATCTCGAGGGTGAGGACGGTCACGATGCGGTCCGCCACGTCGAGCATCATCAGCACCATGTCGTTAAGGACCGCTGGCGTATCCACCACGACCAAGTCGTGATCGGCGCGGAGCCTGGCCAGCACCCCACGCATGTAGGCCGGGGTGACGAGCTCCGCCGTCTCGGGCGTGGGCGGCGCGAGCAGCACGTCGATGCCGGTGTCGTGGTGGACGAGGACGGTCTCGAGCGACTCCGGCACGCCCGCCTCCATCTCCGGCACGAGGTCTGCGAGCGAGCGGTGCCGCGGATCGAGGTTCAGCATCACGGCGATGTCCCCGAACTGCATGCTCCCGTCGACCAGGGCGACCGTCCGGCCATCCCGGGCGGCGGCGACTGCGAGGTTGACAGCGATCGTGCTACGCCCCACTCCGCCCTTGGGCGAGAAGAGTGTGATGACCGAGCCGGATCGATCATGTGGCTCCGCCGCGCGCGCGGGAACCGCGGCCCCGGCCCGCTCCAGGGCCCGCGACTGCTTCTCGACCTCGCGCTCGCGGACCTTGCGGATCGAGGTCGTCAGCTCGTCCGCGCTGAAGGGCTTGACCAGGAACTCGCGGGCACCGGCCAGCATGGACCGGCGCAGGTAGTCGGCCTCACCCTGGACGCTCATCATGATCACGGCGGCGGACGGGACAAGGGATCCGAGCTGCTCGCTCGTCGCAATGCCGTCCATGCCCGGCATGTTGATGTCCATCAGGACGACGTCTGGGTTGAGCTTCTGGGCAAGCTCCAGCGCCTGCGGGCCCGACTCGGCGGCCCCCACCACCTCCATGTCGGTCTCGAAGCCGAGCAGCTTCGCGAGATGATCCCGGGTCTCCGGGATGTCATCCACGACGAGGATCCTGATTTGGTCGCTCATGCCTGCGTGCGTGGCTCTCGTTGATGCCGCCTGGCCTGGCGGCGGGACGGGTTCCGGGCGGGTGGCTCCGCCAACCGCCCGGAAGGGTGACCTACCTACTTGCTTGGCAATGTCCCCTGGAGCAGGGCGGGGGGTAGCACTCCGTACTGGTCGATCAGCGTCTTCAGCACGATGCCGCTGGTCTTGTCCGGCGGTGCCGAGGCGTCGGCCGGGGCACGCAGGATCAGCGAGATCGGCATATTGGCCCCGCCGGCGGCCGTGTTGCTCACGGCCTCGACCTGGGCGTACTTGATGATCTCGGCCTGCTGGGCGGTCACCGCCAGGATGACGATCATCTGCTGGCCGGTGAGTCCGACGGGCGCGCCCGGAGCGGCCGCCGCCTGCGTCGTGGTCTGGCCGTTCGTGGACGTCGTGGCCGGCGCCGTGAGCGTGCCCAGCACCTCGAGGTTCTGGAGGATGTCCTTGACGCTGACTGGCTGGGACGGAAGCGGCACCGGCAGCTGGCTAGAGGCGGGTCCCGTGGCCGGCTGCGGCAGGTACTCCGTGATGTTGAAGGCGATCACCATGTCTACCCGGTCGCCGGGCTGGATCAGCGTCCCGACGCCGCTGCTTTGGTCCACTTCCACGGCCATCGCTCGGAAGCCGGGCTTCAAGGCTTGAATGATCTGGTCACCCTGCGCGGTGTTGCCGCTCGCGAAATCGGCGGTCGTGATAATCCCACCCGAGGTGATCGCCTGGCGGGCGACGCGCCCGACCACCTGCGAGGAGTCGGTGTACGCATCGGAAGGTAAGTTGGCAACCGCGATGGACTTGACGCCGACCTCGCTGGTGGTGATAACGGCTCCCAGGGGGATGTTGGCGGCGGCCTCCACGACCGAGGTTGTGGACGCGACCGTCGCGCCGGGGCCCGTTGACGACGTCCCTCCCCGACTCCCCCACCAGATGATGCCCGCGAACGCGCCGATCGCGAGGATGAATCCGACAAGGATGATGAGGCGACTCGATCGTTTCAAATTAGTGCTCCCCCAATCCCCCTAGGTGACAGGCGGCAACACTGTAGCATGCCGTTCTTGGCGTTCGATCCCACCAATCTCCTACGCCCCACGCCCGAATAGGTGATGGACATCCGCGCGGCGGCAAGGGCCGGCGCCGGTCGCAGGCGTGTGGGACGCCTCCTCAGAAAGCGGAAGAGCGCCAGCCTGCTGGCTGGCGCTCTGCGCGTACCTAGGGTCGATCAGACCGACGTACCAACGTTGCTCAGCAGCGTGCTGATGTGAGTGCCAAGGAAGATGAGCGCCACGATCGCAATAATCGCGATGAGTGCCAGGATCAGGGCGTACTCAGCCAGTCCCTGGCCCTCTTCACGGGCAAAGAGCCGGGCGATGAAGTACTGAAGCATGTGCTTTGGGTTCCTCCTTTCACTCGGATTCGGTCCCTATCTCCGGACCGGGGCACGAGTATGCACGACGCCCACGAGGACGTCTAGTGGGAGCGAAGTACTGGTGGTGCCGATGGACACCGGTTCGTGGCTCACCTCCGGAGAAGTCAAGGGCGCCAGCCCGCAGGCTGGCGCCCTTGACGTGCCACCGACCCGTTGATCAAACGGAGTTGCCGATAACGCTTAGGACCGTGCTGATATGGGTGCCGATGAACATGAGCGCGACGACTGCGACAATCGCAATGAGTGCAAGGATGAGGGCGTACTCCGCAAGCCCTTGGCCCTCTTCGCGCGCGAAGAGCCGGGCGACGTAGTTCGGGAGCATCTGCTTGGCGTTCCTCCTTCCTCTCGGATTTGGTCTGCACCTCCGGTCCGAATGGCGAGTATGCACGACGGACATGGTGCCGTCCAATAGGAACGAAGTACTCGGGGATGCCGATGGATGCCGCGCGCGACAGGATTCCGCGGACGAGAAGTCCGCGCTCGCCAGCCGGGAATCCCGCGACCGGAACTCACGCGTGGACCAGCCTGGGCTGGCCTTGAACGGTGGTGCAGGCGGGGATCAGGCCGTGACGCGATAACGCGGGGGCTCAGGCTGTGAGGGACACCGTGAGGTCTAGGCAGCGCCCCTCGTCACTCAAGCGCGCCTCGATCCCCAGCGACCGAGCCCGCTGGTCGATGGCCCTCCAGATCGTCGCCGAGATCCCCTGCGGGCCTGGCGGCGCGTCCTTGGGTGCCCGCGCGGCCTCGTCCTCGCGCTGTTCCCGGATCATGGCGGCCAGAGCGGGTGGTAGGTCTTCGCCCTGCTCGCGCCTCCCTCGTTCGGTCGTGGGCAGCTCCGGCGGGGACTCGCTGCCCGACGGCAGAGCCAGCACGGTCTCCGCCGTGTGCACGGCCTGCGCGCGCGCCGCGAGCGACGTCGGTTCCCACGTGAGCGAGACTGACACGCGGGCGGGGGCCGTCCCGACGTACGCCACCGTTGCCTCGTCGAGGATGCGAAACAGGCCCGTCTCCAGATCGATGTCGAGCCGCCGGTCGGCGCCCAGCGATTCGAAGTCCACCGGGATCTTCGCCGCGCGGCTACGATCGCGGGCCAGCCGCCGCAGCGTCGGCACGAGCCCAAGATCGTCCAGCACCATCGGGCGGACGCTGAAGATGAAGGTCTTGGTGGTATCGAGGGCGTGCTGGACCACCTCGATCAGCCTGCCAGCCTCGAGCAGGGCCGCCTCGGGTTCGCGCGCCACCAGCCGCTCTACGATCTGGGCCTGCAGCACGATGTTGGCCAGGCTTTGGGCCGGCCCGTCATGCATGGCGCGGGCGATCTCCCGCCGCATGTCCTCCTGTGCGGAGAGGATCACCCGCGAAATCCCAGCCGGCACGGACAACGCGTCATCTGCCTCGGGGGAGCCGGCAGCCACAATCTGCTCGGGCACCGCACGGAGTGCCTCGACCAGGATAGCTAGGTGATCGCGATAGCGCGTCAGTGCTGTCCGCTTCCCGGCCAGCACATCGACCTGGGACTCCATCATCGCGCTGCGGCGTGTGAGCGTCACCACCTGCGCGACCGACTCTCGGAGCTCGTGTGAGTCGGCGTCGGGCCGACTCTGCGCGGCCGCGAGCCGGTCGGCGGCCTGGGCGAGGCGCTGCTCGTGGCGGGCGGCCTCGCCACGAGCCTGCTGCTCGAGCATCTCGATTTCGGCCAGTTCTCGCCCCAGTCGCTCGAGCTGCTCGTCGGCCCCCGCCAACGCGACGGCAACACGCTCGCCCGCCGCCGGCGTGGGCTCGTTCCCCAGGGCCATTCAGTCCTCCGGCATCCGGATCCAGCCCTGGCGCATGGCATACACGACGGCCTGCGTGCGGTCGTTCACGCTCAACTTGCGCAGGATGCTACTCATGTGGTTCTTCACGGTCTGTTCGCTGATCGTGAGCTGAAAGGCGACCTGCTTGTTCGTCATGCCTTGGGCGATGTTGTCGAGGATCTCCACCTCGCGCGGCGAGAGCGGCGCGAAGATCGGCTGCGACTCCTGGCCGTAGATCGAGAGTTCGCGGAACTCCTTGAGGACACGGCTGGCGACGGTTGGCCTCGAGAAGACCTTGTCGTTGATGAGGTACTCGCCCGCGCCCACCCGGCGGATGATCGCGATCAAGTCCGCCGGCGCGACGTCCTTTAGGATGAAGGCGGCGGCCCCGGCCTTGATCGCGTCGAAGAGCGCATCCTCGTCTTCGTTCTGCGCCAGCACAATAACAGCGGCGCTGGGCAGCGCGCGCTTGATCCGGGCCGTCGCCTCGATCCCGCCGGGCGCCGGGAGCGAGAGGTCCATTAGGACGATGTCGGGGGCCAACTCGTCCGCGGCGTCGATGGCGCGCTGCGCGTCGTCGGCCTCGCCCACGATCTCCAGGTCCGGCTGCTGTTCGAGCGTGTTGCGCAGGCCGAGCCGGAAGAACGGGTGGTCGTCGACGAGCAGCAGCTTGAGCGTCGACGCACCGCGCCGGTCCGGCAGTGTCCGTCTCCGGTCCGGTCCCTCGTAGGGTTCAGGCATTGCCTCCTACCTCCTGTCCGCCTCAGCGGGGATCGTAACGCAGACGCGCGTGCCCGCCGAGGGCTGCGCAGCCACCTCGAGCCGCGCCCCGATCAGCTCGGCGCGCTCGCGCATGAACCGCAACCCGAAACTCCGTCGGGCGCCTTCCCTGACCAAATCCGGATCGAACCCCCGCCCGTCGTCCGCGACCTCGAGTACCCAGTCGCCGCCCTCTAGGCGCGTGGCGATCGCGACGTGGCGCGCGCCTGCGTGCCGGCGCACGTTTTGCAGCGCCTCTTGCGCGATCCGCAGGACGACGGTCTGCTGCGTGTCGCCGAGTTGCTCAGGAGGGGCGGCGAGGTCGACGTCCACGCCTACGCCAGTCGAGCTAGCGAGTGTGGCCGCCTGATCTCGGATGGCGCCGTACAGGCCGATCTCGTCGAGCAGCGGCGGCCGCAGCTGCGTGATGAAGGCGCGGACGTCGCCCAGCTCGCGCCGCAGCAGGTCGCGCAGATAGCGGATCTCCGAGCGGGCACCCGCGGGATCGCGGTCCAGCTGCCGATCGATGAACTCCACCTGGAAGATCGCGTTGCTGAGCGCCTGCGCCGGCCCATCGTGGACCTCCTGTGCCAAGCGCTGCCGTTCGGACTCCTGCGCCTCGAGGATCCGCATCTGCACGTCGGTGGGGGCCTCGACCCTGGGCGACCCGTCGCCGACGAGGCTGCCGTCGCCCTGCTGGAGGAACAGCCACGTGCGCTCGAGTTGCGTGACCAGCAGCTCCAGCTTCGCCTGCTCCATCTGGCGTTCACCCAGCTCGGCAGTGGTCGCGTCGAGTGCCGCTTGCAGGCTGGCCCGACGCGCCTCGTTGCCCGGGTCGGTGTCCACAGTGGAAAGCGCGTCCAGTGCCTGTCGCTGCAGCCGGAGCGCGGCGAGGAGGTCCGCATATGCCTCGCGATAGCGGGTCGCAATGGACCGCAGCTGGTTCGCGCCGTAGCTGACCAGCTGCTTCGCCTCCGCATAGAGCTGATCGAGGCGTGTGGCGTCGCGCTCGGCCGCGCTGTCCATTGGGCGCGAGTATAAGGTCACCTCAGGGGCTACAGTCGATCCGGTAGGCGTGCGTGCCGGTGAGCGGGTCTGACGGGCCACCTGCGGAGCCTTCACCGCGCGGTGCGCCGCTGACCGACCCGCTCCCGATCGACCCATCGCCCGCCGCCAGATCCACGGGGACGAAGCACGACGCGTCCGGCCCGCCCTGCGCCAGGACCGCGGGCCAGATCCCGTGCGTACTGCTGATCACGAGCACATGAGCGCCAAAGTGACGCGCCAGATCGAGCACGCTCGAGGGCGACTCGTCGGGCAGGCCGAGCGTCGGCACGCGCATGCTCCAGGCCGTCCAGATCGGGAAGTCCGCGATGATCGGGGCGGCCTGCGAGGGGGGCAGGCCGGCGGCCGTGAGCCGCTCGGCAAGCGCCACGTACCGCGCCTGCGCGTCGGTCGCGACCCCGGCGATCGAGGTGACCGAGATCAAGAGCACGGGGACGGCGGTGGCGGCGACCAGCACGGGACCTAGCCAGGCCACCGGCCGCGTCCAGCCGCGCCATCGACCCGCCCGAGCAATCAGCGCGTCCAGCCCGAGCAGACAGGACACCAGCAGCAGCACCTGGACGGGACCCGCGGCGTGGAGGAAGGTGCCCCACGTGGTGGCCACGGGGAAGAAGAGGGTCGTGGCGGTGAACGTCATGATCGAGAGCACGAGGAGCGGCCGTAGCGACCCGCCCCGCCCCTGCCAGGGCAGGGCGACGAGCCCGATCGGCCCGGCCGGGACGGCCGGAACCAGCAGCACGTCGACGAGGTTGTGGCGGAACCCCTCCACTCGGGCGCCCAGCAGCCCGCCGATCCCCTGCGCGAGGTAACGCGCGAGGGTGGGGCGGTCCTGCCAAGCGAAGATGTCGAACCCATTCACGGAGAGGGCGTTGGCCAGCGCCTGGCCGGGCATCGGCGAGCCGAACGCCAGCCAGTCGCGGACCATCCAGGGCACGTAGATGGCGATCGCCACGACGGCGGGGATCGCGATCAGGCGCAGGCGGGTCTGACGGTCGAGCCTGCCTGCCGCGATCTTCCGGCCCACCGGGCCCCACCCGGAGCTGTCCGTCGCGAACCACGCCAGGAGCGCCCATGTGAGCGCCACCCAAAGGGCCTCGTTGCGAGCCAGGGCCCCGAGGCCAATCAGCATCCCAAGGAGCAGCAGCCGCGGGTCGCGCACCCTCGCGCCCCGCGGGTCGCGCAAGAGACGGGCCATCACGAGACACGCGGCGAGGGCCAGCGCGGCGAACGGCATCGAGGAGTCGGGAAGGGCACCGTAGACCGCGAGCGGGCCATACGCGCAGGCGACCAGACCGGTGCCAAGGGCCAGCGTGCGGGCGCGCCCCGACGGCAGCCCGCGTTCTTGCGCCACGTCAGCGGCGAGGCGCCAGGCCAGCACCGGGACGAGGGCCCCCACCAGCGCCGCGGACACCTGCGCGGCTCGGAAGGTGGCGCCGAGGAGCGCCATGGGCAGGGCCTCTAAGAACGTGGGCAGCGGCAGCCAGACCTCGAAGGCGGCGCGCGGCACCACCAACGGTGGCGTCTGGTAGCTCCACAGCGCATCGCTGATAAGTCCGTGCCCCTCGACGAGATTGCGAGCGACCGCCACGTAGTAGGCGGTGTCCTCGGGGACTGGGAAGGGGATGACGGCGGCAGCGGCGGCACGCACAGCGAGCGCGAGCACAAAGACGACGCCCGCGGTCAGCCATGCCTCACGCCTGGTCACGGCCCGGTTCCCATGGCCGCCCCGCCGGGCGAGCACCCGGGCGCCGACTGGTCGAAGCAGATGGGGTAGATGATGGCGGCGACCGACCCGGCAGCGAACGTACCTGCGGGCCCCGTCCCGGAGCTCTGCGGCAGCACGAACGCCGGCGGTCCGAGCCAGTCAGGCGGCAGCGCTCCTTCCAGCAGCGGCGCCAGCGCCGGCACCACGCCGTTCCGCTCGATGACCAGCCAGCGCACGTCGTATGCCCGGGCCGCCTGCTCGATCACGGGGAGCGGATCGTCGGGGATCACGATCCCGCCGTGCCCGGTGAGGTACTCGAAGGTGGCCGTGTCGATCGACATCAGCAGGTCGCCTGGGGCCGCGAGCTGATCGATGGCGATCGTGAGTTGGCGGCGTTCGGCGAGCGTGGACTGCCAGCCCGACCGAACCGTCACCGCGGCGAGCGCCGACCCTGCAACGACGATCGCCAGCAGCGCAGCCATGAGCAGGCGGGCCAGCCTGGTCGCATCCAGCGAGCGACTCTGCGCCGCCGCCCACCCCGCGAGCGCCACAATCCCCTCCATCGCCAACCAATAGGTGCACGGCGCGAGCGCCACGCTTGCGTGCAGGAACATCCCGTTCGGGACGTGGATTGCGAACAGCAGCCCGGACACCACCAGCAGCACCGCCGCGGCTACCAACCAGGGCCCTGTCTCGAGCGACCGCCGTCGGCGCCACCAGCCGACCG
This sequence comes from Candidatus Limnocylindrales bacterium, assembly GCA_052144055.1. Lineage (GTDB taxonomy): Bacteria > Chloroflexota > Limnocylindria > Limnocylindrales > CSP1-4 > JAJYNJ01. Next base: position 26,949 of record JBKQRF010000062.1, on the reverse strand, counting down.
CGGCAAAGGGGACCAAGAACACGGCACACACCAACTCGAGGTAGATGCCGATGGCCGCCACGAAGCCCAGCACTCGGCTTCTCACTAGGTCGCCGAGGGGCTGGGCAAGAAACGCCGCCAGAGTCCGCGGTGCCGTCACGCTGTCGAGCTCGGCGAAGGAGCGCAGCCAGAGGATGCCGTAGCCGCTCGAGGGCGAGATGCTGCCGAAGACGGCGATCTGGCGGATCCACCACGGCCCGACTACGACCAGGAAGGCGAGCGCGCACCCGAGCGCCGCGACGAAGGGGATGGCCGGCGCGCGAGCGGGGACGTGTGCAAACGGCGTGCCGCGGATGTCCCGTGCGGGGGGCGCGCCGGGCAGATGTGGCTCTTGGCCCCCCAGACCACGGGTCGATCGTCCGCCCCGGCCGCTGCGCCAGGCGCGAATCCGGTCCCACGCGAACGCGCTGGCTGGCGCGGCTGCCAGCAGAACCCCGTCGGTGCGTGCCAGGGTCGCGAACCCGATGAGCAGCCCGGCCGCCACGAACGAACGCGCGTGGCCCCGCAGGCCCCGCGATGTCAACCACAGCGCGGTCCCGCCCAGCACCATCGTCAGCGCGAAGTTGTCGGGCTGCGCCATGAACACCGTCGTCAGCCCCGGGATAGAGCCCAGGATCCCCGACCCCACCTGCACTAGCGGCGGTGCCCCGGCGTCCCGCGCGATCGCCCAGCCCAGCGGCGCGGCCAGCGCGCCCACCAGCACGAACGGCAGCAGCGAGGCGAGCTGCGTAGGGCCCAGCACGAGGATGAACGGCACCTGAACCAGCGAGGCGAGTGGGGCCCAGTGTGCGTTGCTTGGCACGGGCAGGTGCGGGTTCGCCGGGATCCGCCCGCCCACGTCGATGAACGTCCAGAGGAAGTTCTCGCTGAACCCCCTGCCTGCCGCCAAATTGCGCGCGATGTCGACGTAGTAGGCCGAGTCCGGGTAGGCCGGGTCGGGGGTCAGCCCGGCCAACACGGCCCGGATGGCCAGCGCGAGCAGGAAGAGGCACGCGGGAACGGCGGCCACCGACGCGATCGACCCAGACCGCGCACTCGACCTCCCGCGACGGGCTGCCGTCGTGCTTCCTCTCAGCACGCGCCCACCCGGCCTCCGTTCGGCCGAAGCACCAGCGGTCCACCGCATCCCGTGCTCACGATCCAGCCGGCGCGACACTGGTTTGGGTCGCCAGCCCGGCCAGGTTCGGGGCACCGAGCAGGAGCTCCGAGGGGCGCGTTCACGGCGCACACCGCGTATCGCCCGCCGACAGGCACACTGCGAACAGCTCGGCCTTGGGCAGCCTCGCATCCGGGCCTGTCGCACTCGGGTCCTCGGGCACCACGGCGAGCGGCTTCGAGAGCCAAACGGGGTGGACCGTGCCCCGCAGGACCGGCTCAAGCGCGGGCACGAGTTCGTCCTTCTCGACCGCCAGCCAGCGGACGTCGTACCTCGCCGCAGCCTCGCGGATCACGTCGAGTGGGTCGTTCGGCGTGGGGATGCCCACGATGCCCCAGTGATACCAGTACGCGCCGGGATCCGGACTCATCAGTCGGTCGGTGCTCGGGATCGGATGCGCGGCCATCAAAGCCGTCCGGTAGTCGGCCTCCCGCCCCCATGCACGAGCGAGCAGGCCGGTCGACAGGCCGCTGACTAACCAGACGAGCACGATAGCGGTCACGGTGAAGGTCCGCGTCGCGCGTGGGGCGTCCCAGTGGGGCCGCCGGGCGGCCACCCAGCGGACCGTCGCACCGATGCCCACCACGGACAGCAGGTACGCCTGCGGAACGAGTGCCATCTCGGAGTGGAGCGCCATCCCGTACGGCAGGTGGACCGCGAACACGACGCCGGCGAAGAGCAGGAACGTGGTCCCGTACACCAGCCACGGGTGGAACGCCGGGTCGTGGCGGTGGAGCCAAACTCCCACCAGGCAGAATGGCACCAGGAAGATCAGCAGCGGCTGCGCGGCGAGCACCTCAATGGCGACGATGAGCCCGCCGATCCGGCTAGTCAGCAGCGGCCCCCACCCCTGAGCGAAGAAGGTGGCCGGCGTGGTCTGGTCACTGACGCTGAAGAGCTGCTCATACGTGCGGATCCAGAGGATCCGACCGCTCGAGGAGGACGGCGAGATCGAACCGAAGATCGAGTAGTCACGGATCCACCAGGGGGCCATGACCACCAGGAAGAGGCCGAAGCACACGATCGCGGCGCCCCAGCTGATGCGGACCGGCCCCCGTTCCGAGCCCCGCCAGCGCCGCCAGCGCTCGAGCGCGAACGCGACCACGAACGGCACGCCGAGCAGGACCCCGTCCGTACGCGCCAGCATCGCCAGCCCGACCACCACGCCGCCCAAGGCGAACGCGCGCGGATTCCCGGCCGCGCCACGGACGCAGAGCCACATCGCCGTGACGCCCAGCACGAGGTAGAGCGAGAAGTTGTCGGGTTGCGACATGTACCCCGCGGCCGCCCCCGGCATAACCATCAGCAGTCCGGCCGCGATCGAGATCCCGCGCCCCAGCCCGGCATCCATCCCCAGCAGGTAAGTGATCGACGCGCCGAGCGCGGCTAGGATCCAAAACGGCAGGCAGGAGGCGAGATACGTCGAGCCGAGCAGCCAGATGAAGGGCACCTCCACGATCGAGGCAAGTGGCATCCAGTGCTCGTTCGAGGGGATCGGCAGGGTCCCAATGGCCGGCAGGTGTCCCCCCGTATCTACGAACGCCCAGATGTACGGCATCGTGAAACCGTGCCCGGCGACGATCTCCCGCGCGGTGGCGAGGTAGTAGACGGAGTCGGGATAGCCGGGCGCGAAGAAGGGCAGCGCCGTGATCACGCGCGCGACGAACGCGACGACGAACAGGATGGCCGGGATACGCAGGGACTCGGGGATCGCGAGCGCGCCCAGCCACCGGCCCGTGGTTGTGCGTGGCAGGCGACGGGCTTGTCCTGTCACGGCGTCGTGCTCATGGGGTCATGTGACCAGAGAAGGCCGCCACGGCCGTCGCGGCAAAGAGGACGGAGCTGACGACGGGCCAGGCGACACGGAAGGCGCGGGATCGGCGGCCCGCCAGGATCCAGGTGAAGGGGAAGGCGAGCATGCCGTACCGACCGACCGATTCGATATCGCCCGATGCGAACACGGCCGCCAGCGTCAGGACCGCAAGCACGGCGTAGGCCGCGGGAATACGGTCCGGGCGCAGGTAGACGAGCAGGAAGACGTAGCCCAGCAGCGCCACGAGGAACGAGGCACGCAGCGGGTCAAGCTGTGATCCCAGGTTCTGCCCGCCGGCCGCAGCGACCCCCACCCCGCTGCGCCCCCACGCCGCCTGGGCGGCACCGAACGCGGCCAGGCTACCGGTCAGCGCGCCCACGTAGGCCCCGAAGGCGATCGCCCCGAGGGGCACGACCACCAGCCAGGCCAGGCGCCGCCGGTCTGGCACCCGGCGCCACAGGATCAGGGCGAGCGGGACCATCAGCAGCACCCCCGGGAGGCGCACGAGACCAGCCAGCGCGGCGAGCACGCAGGCCCAGCCTGCTCGGCCACGCTCCGCGGTCAGCAGGGAGCCCAGGCTGAGCGCCAGGAACAGGCTCTCCCCGTAGGCCATCGAGAAGACCCAGCTGAACGGGAAGAGCGCCAGTAGGATGCACGACCAGCGCGCCCGCTCCTCATCCAGCACCTCGCTCGTGAGCTGATACAGGAGCCAGAGCGCCACCAGGAACAGCGTGTTGGAGAGCAGCACCGCGACCAGGCCGTCGAATGGCGGAGTCGCGAGCGAGACGAGGCGCACCAAGGCCGGATACAGCGGGAAAAACGCGTAGTCGTGGTACTGGCCGCTGAGCGGCACGGCATGGTAGCCCGACCGCGCGATGCCGAGATACCACCAGCCGTCCCAGCTCGTCAGGCTCGTCAGGATCGGACCGCCGCTCCCTGGGATGAGCCGCGGGTTGCGCGGGATGACCGTCTCGGCGGCCAGCGCCGCCAGCACCAGCAGCAGGCGCGAGCCGGCCCAGGCGGCCAGGATCGTCCCGGCAGGTCCGGCTAGCGCGGCCCTAAGGCGCGGCAGCGAGAGGCGCCCCGCGGGTGGTGGCGCGGGTAGCAATCGGTCATCGGAGAGCTGCACGACGGTGCATCGTAGCAACGGGCCGCTCGTCCGCGGATGACCTGAACGTACTGCCCCGGGGACACAACAGGAAGGTGTCGCCCGTCGCGCGGGGCCGTTGCTGCTCCCGGGCGATACGCCGAGTGACACGGTGCGATCGGACGGGATGAGAGACGGGCCAGGTCCAGCGACGCAAGGATCATCGAGGCTGGGGACGGCGACCCTGGAGACCGCTCCGCAAGTCGGGGGTGTCTCCGTCGCCATCCGGCGTCGCGGACCAGCCGATCGATCCGTGAGGCGCTCCCGCAGCGTCGCAGCACGCACGACGACGGTCATGAGCGTCGGAGTCGCGTCTCGCCCCGCTCCGCACTGATGAGCCGGATGGACGTTCTGTCTGGCCGCTCCGAGCGGGATCCAGAGGCAAGGGTGCCCGCTCGCTCTGTGGTGACGACGAGCACCACGTCGTCGGCGCGGTGACACGCCCGGGGATTGCGCCGACTCTGCGCGCCGTGCAGACTCAGGGACGGGTGCGGCGAGCGCATTGCGCACCTCGCGGACGGAGGCAGGCGGTCCCGCCTGGGCCGATGGCCGACCACCCGCGCCAGCGGCTAAGTGGCAGCAGAGGGGGCAGCGATCTATGACCGTGAAACACAGAAGCATCATCCGCTCGGGCGCGGCACTGGTTATCGCGGCGGGGCTCCTCCTGGCCGCGTCGGGCGCCGCCTTGGCGGCACCGCCCGGCAACAACGGCACGGTGAAGATCGCCGAGGGCGCACCGGACGCGGTGTGGGTGCCCATCGCGGACCGCGACAACGACCCGCATGTGTGCACCTTCCACATCGACTTCTTCTTCTCCGATCCCGGACAGACCGGCACCTGGTCGATCGACCAGCAGCCGCCCACCGGCACCGCCCCGTCCGTCCTAAGCGGCACCTATGGGCCGACCGACGTGAACGGGGTGTGGGAGACCGTCGAGTACGGGCTGCCGATCGGGCACTACAGCCTGAACTGGGAGGGTCGTAACGACGCGAACATCAAGCAGAAGACGTTCTGGGTGACGTGCGAGAACCCGGCCGGCCCGATCAACCCTCCTCCGGTCGGCTGATCGCGGGCGGCTCCTAGCCTCGCCGGGCGTAGCTCGTCGGTCAGACAGCCAGCGTCAGATGACCCCCTCCCCACAACCACGTGGGGCGGGGGTCATCTCATGTCGAGCCGCCGACACCCCCTCCCCGTGTCGCGGATGAACGCCGATCCCGGCGGCGACCACGTGCGCCGAGGGGCACCCCGAGCCGCAGCGACGGGCTCGATGACCGTCGTCGGGCTCGGACGGCAGGCGTGCTCCGACTCGTAGAGCCGCGGGCTCAGCCGAGCGAGGAAGCTACCCCAAGGCTCCCCGGCCCAGCCTCAGACGTGCGCTCCGGGAGCGCACTGGTTCGGGGGGCGTGTGCTGGCCACGTGCGCCTTGCCGGAGGGGCGCAGCGCCTCGACCTGGGCCGCCGCTCGCGGCCAGGCCCGGATTGGCTACGGCACCACGAGGTGGACCGGGTTGCCCTTGATGTCAGCCGTCCATGTCGTGACGTCGCTGGACGTCCCGTTGCCGTTCATCGCGTACTCGATCTTCCACCAGCCGCTTTGCGGCGCTGTGTAGTTCGTCGGGATCGGCACCTCCATCGTCAACCAGCAGCCGTTGAAGAGGCCGGTCGCGGCGCCGGTGGACGTCTGGACCGAGTCGTTGGTGGGCGAGCTGTTCGAGTTCGTGTTGCAGGCGGAGTTCGCACCCCCGGTCGTGCCGGTGTGCGCCGTGTACGTGAAGTCCGCGTAACTCCACCCACTCGAGGTGGGCTCCAGGATGTACAGGGTCGCCGACAACGGAGACGTGTCGCCCGGGTCCCACAGCTTGATCTCGAGCGTCCTGCCGGCATACGCCTGATCAACCTGGGCCAGATAGAAGTCCGAGTTGACGAGGCTGCCAGAGGCGGACAGCGGGGTGAACATCTGCATCGCGCCCAGGCCGTAGACCTGCGGCAGGAGTCCGTTGGTCGTCGTGCCCTCGTTGTCGACCCCGAAGATCGCGAAGCTGTTCTCGCCGTTCGCGTTCTTCTGGTCGTCCGGATCGCTGTAGGTATAGGTGCCGAACTGTGGGGGGAGGGACTGGGTCGTGTGCACCCGGTATGTCGTCCCGTTCGGTTCTGCGCCGGAGAGCGGCTGGCCCGGGTTCAGCAGGTACCACGCGTCGTGATAGTCACGATAGTCGCCGTAGACGGTGCCGTCCTTGATGCACGTCGAGTAGCCCCCACCGGTGGGCCCGCCCATCAGCGTGTCGGATCCATTCATGTCCTGGAAGAGGTTGCCCGAGGTGGCGATGGGCGTATCGTCGGCCAGGTTGTAGGGCGTGTCGTTGGTGTTATACAGCTCGAACCAGGTGCTGACCGGACCGCTCCCGCTGAACCAGCGGTCGCCGAGGCCCTCGTTGAGCGCGGTGGCGCAGAAGGCCGGGTCGTAGATGTAGACATAGCCGCCGGTCGTGCCCGCCGGCATAAAGAACGCGTAGTTGTAGTAGTCGATCGGGTCGTAGCAGGCGTTCCCGGGGGAGGGACAGGTCTTGGCGGGCGTGGACGTGGGGTTGTCGTAGTACGGCTGGTAGGCGTCGCCATTCACGTTCGACGCGCCGTCGGTGTCCATCGTGGCCCAGAAGCCGCGCGTGTTGAGGGTCTGTCCGCCGACGTCCTGGAGGCAGTTCGCCGCGGCGCTGGGACAGGCCGCACCGGGTCCGGTCATGGTGTTGCTGTACGTGTAGACCACCTCGACCTGCACCTGGTCGATCTCGATGAGCGTGCACGCCCCGGAGAGGGTGGCTGGCTGCAGGCTGACGAGGAAATGGTTGTCAGACAAGGTGGTGGTATTCCAGCCCGAATAGTTCCACAAGTCGGTGTCGCTGCCGAGGGTATAGAGGGTATTGGTCGCGGTGAGCGTCTGCGTCTTCAGACCGCTGTTGCTCGTCCAGTCCTTTCCGTTGTCATACGAAAGGGCCACCTTCACCGAGCAGCCGGTCGTGTTGTTGCCCAATCCCCGCATGAGCACCTTGATGCCCGAGAACGTCGCACCGCTCGGGAAGTCGTTGAACCCGAAGGTGCCCAGCCACTCGATCTTGGACGTCGAGGCCGCCGTGGCGTACTCGCCATCATTCGGGCTCTGTAGGTCCTGTACGCGCGTATCCCCGGAGGGCACGCTGGACCACTGGTCGTCGCCGCCGCCCAGCCCGTCCCCACTCGTGCGGGCGAAGTAAGGTCCCGCGACGGAAGACTCAGTGCGCACCTGGCCGAAGGAGCCGTAGTAGTTCTCCGGGCTCCCCATCGGGACGGGCAGCACGTAGAGGGCGTTGGCAGTGCGCGTGGCGGTGATCTTGTTGATCCCGATGAGCCGCATGAAGAAGGTGTTCACTGGCTCCGAGAGCGTGACGTCGAGCTGTCGGTCGTTGTTCGGATCCGGGTACGCGCAGACCCCCGGCACGCTCGTTGGTTGATCGCCTCCGCTGCAGCTCACGGTCATGAGCGAGTACCCGTTCTGCTCGACCCCGACCGCGGCGGTGCTCTCGGCGAGCGTGACCTGGCCCGGCAGGTCCACCACCCCGGCGAGCGCGCCGGCATCGGCCGCGCGCTGGACCCTCAAGGTGTTGGCCCAGTACCAGGACACGTCGACCACGACCGCGCAGATGCCCAGCAGAACGAAGATCGACAGGGCGAAGATCACGAGGACCTGCCCGCGCGGGCGCCGCCGCCCTCTGGCGGTCGTGGGGTGAGCCTCGGCCGGCAGAGTCGGGTCCGCCTGCTCCGGCGCGGGATGCGCAGGCATCATGTCTTGCACTCCTTAGCTCGTGGTCGTGGTCGGGTTCAACTGCATCACCGTTTGGTCAGTCAGGGTCAGGGTGGCAGCGCCGCTGCCACCGAAGAAGCGCAGGATCGAGCCGAGCGGCGTCACGTAGTCGTACGTGTAGGTCAAGGACACCCCGATCGAGTCGGGGGTGGGGGCCGCATTGCTGCGCAAGCAGGCCCGCCAGCCGTCGCTGTTGGGGTATGAGCCATCGGCGAATTGCAGGGTGTTGGTGGCGCCTGTAGGTACCGGGCCGGTGCCCGGCAGCCACGTGTTGGAAAAGCCTTGGTCGTTGGCGCCGGTGTTCGGGTTCGCCTTGAAGATGACGATCTGGGTCACCCGCGAGACCACTACCTGCGACCCGGGCGATGTCAGTACGCGCTCGACCGCGGCGATGATTTCGGGATCAACCTGCGTCCAGTTCGGCGAATCGCCGCTGCCGCAGGTGAGCGTGCCCCCACCGTTCGCGAGCGCGGCACCCGCCCGGGCCCCTTCGCGGGTGGCGTACTCCAGGGTCATCTCGTGGGTGAAGATGAAGCCGAACTCCATCATCCCGAACAGGATCATCAGGAAGAGGGGCACCACCAGGGAGAACTCGACGAGGGACTGGCCCCGCGAGCGGTGCCGCCGTGGCGCCGGCGTCGAGGGCGCGCTCACAGCACCGGCTCCATGCGCATCTCGTTCGACTGGGTGATCGTCCAGTAGCTCCCCAGCGGCCCGATGAAGTTGTGGAGCGGCGTCCTGTAGTAGTCCCGGTACGTGACCTCCACGGCGATTGTGTCGAGTCCGGTGTGGCCGGTCTGACAGCCCGCGAGCGTGCCGCCGAGGTCGTCGCAGCGGTCAACACCCGGGTACTGGTACGTGCCGAGCGTGTAGGGGACTGTGAACGTCGGCTGGTCGCTGACCTTGCAGGTCATGGAACCTGTCCTCGTGTACACATCGACGGCTTGCGTGGCGCTGCCGGCGGTGGTCACGTTGCCGCCCGTGTCGAGCGGCTGACCGTTGTCATCGACCCAGAAGATCTGGACCTGCTGGATATTGGCCGGGTTGGCCGGCGCGGTCACGTCCTGCTCGATCTTCTGGAGGATGACGCAGTCGGCGAGATCAGTGTTGTCGGCCGTATCGAAGCCACCGTCGCCTGCCTCGGCGCCGATCAACGCCGCATCGCGGGTGGCGAAGTTGATGGAGAGCAGCCCGTTCAGCAGGAAGCCGAACTCGAGGACCGCCATCAGGATGATGAGGAAGGTGGGGATGACGAGGGAGAACTCGACCAGGGACTGGCCGCGCGCGCGTGGTCGAAGCGTCGAGCGGCGGGGTCGGAGGCCAGCGCGCATGCGTTCTTGTTTCCCTGCAGCGGATCCTCGGTCGCGCGGATCACACGTTCGTGGACTGAAGCTGCGGCGCAGCGACGGTCACGAACTGACGGTAGCGGACCCGCCTAACAAACAACCTAAAGACGGTGCGACCAGTCACCGGACCGTGGTCGGCCGCACGCGCTCCCTTGACGGTGGCCGGCAGTTCGGGCCTCGAGGCGTCCCACATGCCGGCCGTAGTACGCGAGGCGCTCGAACGTACCAGGGACAGCCCGAGACTGCCGACTATGATGTCGGCGAACCGGCAGGGCCGACCTGGTCCGGCCCGCAATGGCAGGGGTCATGACCAACGCCTTCGGGGTCCTGGCGCCAGGCCGTGTCGTCTCGCGCTGACTCAATGACGCTGACCACGCTCGACGCGCTCGTCATCGGCGCCGGCATGGCCGGCCTCGGCGCGGCCGACGAACTGCGGCACCGCGGGCGGTCCGTCGCGGTCGTCGAGGCGGCGCCCGGCGTCGGCGGGCTGGCACGATCGATCCGCGTGGCCGGCGAGCCCATCGAGCCCTACTACCACCACATCTTCCCCCAGGATCACGAGACGCGCGCGCTGATCGAGCGGCTGGGACTGGAAAGCCGCCTCGAGTGGCGCAGGGGACCGATGGCCGTCATGCACCACGGCCGGACCTTCCCCTTCGACAGTCCGCTCGACGTGCTCCGCTTCTCCCCACTGTCGCCGCTCCAACGCCTCCGCTTGGCCACCGCGACCGGCGTCCAACTCGTCCGTCCCGACCGCAGATACCTCGACCGGGCCCCCGTATCCACCGAGGGCCCGCGCTGGTTCGGGCGCCGCGGCTACGACACGCTCTGGCGGCCGCTGCTCGAGGCGAAGTTCGGTGATCATGCGGACGGGATCGCCATGGCATGGCTCGTGGCGCGGATCCGCCAGCGCGGGGGCTCGCGGAAGGCGACCGGTGACCGGTTGGGATACCTGCGGGGCAGCTTCGGCACGCTGGCCGACGCCTATTCCGCGCGCCTCGTCGCCGACGGGGTCGAGCTGCGGACTTCGACGAGAGTCCAGGCCCTGCGGCGGACTGCCAAAGGCTGGGAGGTGGACGTGGAAGGCGCGGACGGACCGGCGCGCCTGGTCGCCCCCGTCGTGATCGCCTGCGTCAGCGGGCCCATCCTCGATCGGATGGTGGAGCTCCCGCCCGCATACGCCTCGGCCATGCGCGCGATCCCCTACCGCGGCATCGTCTGCGCCCTGCTCGAGCTCTCCCGACCCCTGAGCCCCTACTACTGGGTCAACGTGACCGATCGCCTCGGACTCGGCTGTGTCGGGATCATCGAGCACACCAACTTCGTCCCGTCTGAGCGCTACGGTGGCCGGACGCTCGTGTACCTTGCCCACTACGTGGCGCGCGACGGTCCGACCTGGGATGCGACGCCCGAGGCGCTGGTCGATGCGGTGAGCCCCGCGATGCGGTCGCTCAACCCGGCCTTCGCGCCGGAATGGATCGTGGACGTGCACGTCAATCGTGACCCGTTCGCGCAGCCTGTCCCTCTGGTCGGCGGTCCCATGCCGACCCTCCCGATCGAGACCGGCCTGCCCGGGCTCCTCCACGCCAGCCTGGCCCACGTCTACCCGGACGACCGCGGCGTCTCGAAGGCGCTCGGCCTGGGTCGGCGAGCTGCCGCGGCGGCGGCCGTGTATCTCGCCCGTGTCCGCTGACCTGGCGACCGCGGGTCGCGGCCGTTCGGGCTTCACGTGGGAGGAGATCCGGGCGGTTAGCCTGCCGATGCTGCTCGGCCTGCTCGTGCGGGCGATCCCGCTGATCGCCGCCGGCTTCCCGCTCAACGACGGTGGGCTCTTCTACGCCATGGCAGAAGATGTCCGCCACGCCGGCTTCGCGCTCCCCATGTACAGCTCGTACAACGGGGTGGGGATCCCGTTCGTCTACCCGCCCCTCGCCTTCTACCTCGCCGCCGGCCTGGCCTCTGTGCCTGGGATCTCCATGACGGCTGTGCTCATGGTGGTGCCCCTCGTGGCGAGCGTGCTGACGATCGGGGCCGTCTACCTGCTCGCACGCGAGCTGCTGCCGTCGCGGTTCGAGGCGCTCCTCGCTGCCTATGCGTTCGCGGTGCTGCCGCGCGCCTTCGACTATGTGATCGACGGCGGGGGCCTGACGCGCTCGCCCGGATACCTGCTCGCCGTGCTCGCGATCTGGCAGGCGGCGTGCTTCTATCGGTCTCGCTCGCGGTCTTCTGCCGTGGCAACCGCGATCCTGGCCGGGCTGACGCTGTTGACGCACCCGGACGCGGCGCTCTTCGGGGTCGTGTCCGTCGCGCTCCTCCTGCTGCTGCGAGCGCGCGACTGGCGCGCGCTGCTCGCCACGATCTCCCTGGGCGTGGGCGCCCTCCTGATCTCAGCCCCGTGGTGGGCGGTTGCGCTGCTGCGGTTCGGTCCCGGTCCCCTGATTTCTGGCGATCAGGCCGGCCTGAGCCCGCATGACTCCCTGCAGTACGTCCTGACGTGGACGTTCACCGACGAGCCATACATGGCCTTTCTGGCGGCCATCGCGCTGATCGGGGCGCTGTACTGCCTCGCCCATCGCCGCTGGCTCCTGCCCGTCTGGGTCGCCGCCTTCTTTATCGTGGATCCGCGCGGCGCCTCGACCTACACGATGGTTCCCCTCGCCATGCTCGTGGCCGTCGGACTCCGCGAGGCGCTCCTAGGCTCGGTGGCACCCTTGTCGCAGCTGGGCAGCGAGCCAGGATGGCCGCGCGAGATCGTCCGAGATCGGTTCGGGGCTCTCGTGCTGGGAGCGGCGCTTGTGCTTGGCATCGTCGCCGCGGTCAAGATCCCCATCGCCCCGTACGACCCTGTGCACGCGCTCTCACCGGCGAACCGGGCGGCCATGGCGTGGGTCGCCGAACACACGCCCGAGGACGCGCAGTTCGCCGTCGTGACCGGGTACGGCTGGTTTGTGGACGCCACCGCGGAGTGGTTCCCCGTCCTCGCCGAACGGCGCAGCGTCGCCACCGTGCAGGGGTTCGAGTGGATGGGAAAGGGCGCTTGGACCGCCCGTGTCGATCGGGACACGGCGCTGCAGCTGTGTGCGACGAGTACGGCGGCCTGCCTGCGGGCCTGGGCGGGTGCGAGCTGGAACGGGCTGTACGTGTACGTGCCGAAGGGGGCGCTCCTCGGCGAGGCGTCGACCTCGGATGACGACACGGTCGCGCTACGCACGTCCCTCGCGGCCGATCCAGATGTCCGGCTTCTCTACAACGGGCCGGGCGCGAGCGTGTTTGAGTTCTTGCCCAGCTAGTCGCGTAGCTCTGTCTTCGTGGGTGCCCCCATCGGACCGTCCGGCCGTTAGAAGTGGTCCTCCCAGACGAGCTGCGGGAGGATGCTGACGACCAGCTCCTGTGGCACAGGACGGCGGTAGAGCGAGGCGTAGCTGTCGTCGCCGACTTCGGGTACTGGTTCCGCCACGCCGAACGTGACGTGCGGCACGGTGGACACGGCCCCGCCAGCGATCGCGATCCATGACGCAAACCGTTGGGCCACAGCCGTGTCCGCTCGGCGCATAGCGATGATCTGGCACCACTCGGCCGGCGCGGCGTCCAGTGGGCGGCTTTCCGCCAGGGCCTGGATCTGAGCCCGTGCCGCGGGGTCGCCGTTCCACGCCGGGATAACGAGTGGGTAGAGACGTGGGTCAGCGGGTGCCAATTGGGCAGCCATGGCCGTCCCCGCGTCACCCAGCCCAGCCGAAAGGTCGAGCTGGAGCACCGCGTCTCCGCCAGCCCGCGCACTCGCGTCCCCCACGATTGTCGGCCACATGGCCCTGAGCGCCGCGGTCGAGGACCAATACGGGTCGGCGGCGAGGAGCGGCGCCGCGGCGAGGGCATCCGCATAGTCGGCTATCGCGAGGTGCGCGTCCCCAAGTTGCTGTCGCAGCCAACCGGCGGCGAAGGCGAGTGGCGTCCGCTGCCATCCCAGGCGTTCCGCTCGGTCCAGGGCCTGTCGAGCCCCGGCCGTATCGTCGAGCTTCCAGCGAACGGCTGCGAGATCGAGCCACGCGTACGTGAAGTCGTCGGTCGTCGCGCTCCTCGTGAGTGCAGCGTCTGCCTGCCGGAGGTTGCCGATGTTGGCCGCGGACACGCCGAGGTTGTACCAGTAGACGTTCAGGTCGGGATCCCTGGACGCCGCCTGCGCTGCGAGCAGGGCCGCCGTGTGCCAGTCTCGCTTATCGGCTGCGACAACCGAGTTGTCGGCCGTCGGGGCGACGCTCTCGATGAGGATCAGGCCGACGGCAATGAGGCAGGTGACCGCCGCAGCGCCAATTGGGACCACACGCAGTGCGGCAGACGGCATCCGGCGCCACGGCCTCGCCGCCGCAGTGGTGCCCCGGTCGTTCAGTTCCGCGGCGTCGAGCCATGCGATCGGCAGGGCCGTCGCCACCATGATGCCGGGCACGTCCACCAGGACATCCACGGTCTGCTGCGCCGCGAACACGACGATCACGAAGACGGCCGCCAGCCCGACGAGCTGGGTCGGCTGGTCGCGTGACCGAAGCGCGCGTGCGACCAGGACTCCGACACAGGCGAACACCACGAGCGCTGCCATGACGCCCGTCGCGCCGAACTCGGCCAACGTCATGACGTAGATGTCGTGGGCGTGGGGGATGTAGTAGTCAATGTCGGTAGGCACAGTGAACGCCGCCCTCAGGACCTGCCACGTCCCGGGCCCGACCCCAACGAGCGGAGACGCCCCGAACATCTTGAGGCTCGCCGCCGCGAATGCTGTTCGAAGGTCGGCACCCCCGGTGTTCAGCCGACCGGTCAGCGACGCCACCTCTGCGGCGCCGCCCACCAGGGCCACGACGACCACCGCGACCACAACCCCGCGTCGTGACCCACCTAGGGCGCGCATCCGGCCACGCAGAGGTTCGAACGCCCATATGCCGGCGGCAGCCAGGACAACGAGGCCGGCACCCGCGCCGAGCCACGCACCGCGGGACCCACTGACTAGGACCGCGGCACCTACGAGCAGCAACAGCACCAGGACGGGGGCTAGCGCCGCCCTTCCCCGGCGGGCGATCGACGCGACCCCGAAGGCGCCCAGCATCAGTGCGACCGTGGCCACTGGGTTCGGAGAGCCGTAGCGAAGGCCGATGTAATTCGGCCGCAGCGGGGGCAGCGCTAGGCGGCCGATGAGGCTCCACCACTGCTGCCATTCGCCAACGGCCTGCACGAGGAACAGGACGCAAGTCAGGCCGCACAGCACCACGGCGAGGTTTTCAAACTGGCGTTGCAGGACGGCGTGTCGCATCATCGCGACCAGAAGCAGGTACAGCTCTGCGATCAGCACGGCGTACCCGAGCATCTCGACACTCAACCGCGGGAACCGGGACGTCGCCGTCGAGATGGCGAACGCTGCGAGACAGGCGACGACGGCGGGCGCCAACCGGCTCGACGGGCGCCAGTCGGGGCGGATGGCCGCCAGGCCGAGCCAGAGCAGGAGGATGGTGATCGCCACCCCATCGTAGACGAGGCGAATGTGGACGAGTTCGAGCGATCCCGAGCCGGGGTACAACAAGACGGCGAAGGCGGCGCCAAACGTGACGAACACGACGAGGGCCACATTGGCGAGGCGACGGGGGAAGGTCATTGCCGGTGAGCATGAAGAGCGCGGCCGACGACCGCAAGTGGGCGCTCGCCTCGTTCCGATAGGGCTTCGGTACCATTGTGCTTACCCACCACCCGGGATAGGCTGCCGGCGCGATGATCCGAAGGTACGGGGCCGAGCTTCGCGCGCTATTGATGCTCGTCGACGCTGCCGTCGCCCTGTGCTTGCCGGTAGCGGTGTCCGCGTTTCGGTTTGGCTCGGATTGGCCCACGGTCTGGCGGCTCGCGCTGCCGGAGCCCGCATTGTTCCTCGGTCTCTACGCCGCCGGCTGGGTCACCGTGCTGGCTCTCAATGGTCTCTACCGCCCGCGCGCTCACTGGTCGGTCCGGTCCGAAGCCGCCGCGCTGTTCCGGGCCGTCGTGATGATGGTCCTGACGTGCCTTGCGATTCTGTTCTGGCTCAAGTTGCCGGACGTCAGTCGTCTCTTCCTGATCGTGCTGTTTCCAGTGCAGTATTTCGCCACCCTGGTGAGCCGCCTGGCCCTGCGCTGGGGCTTCGAGGCGCTCCGTAGGCGGGGGCGCAATCTCCGCTACGTGCTTGTGCTCGGTGCCGGCCCGCGTGCCCAGGCGTTCGCGGCCAAGATCGAAGATCATCGCGCGCTGGGCCTGACCGTCATCGGGTTTCTCGACGACAACCCAGATGTCGCGACCTCCACCCGCTGGCCCTACCTCGGAGGGCTGGACCAGCTGGAGGCGCTGCTCCATGAGCGCGTCGTGGACGAGGTTGCGATCTGCCTGCCGTTCACGCAGTGGAACCTGATCGACGCAATCTCGGAGCTCTGCGAGGAAGAGGGCAAGATCGTCCGGATCCCAATGGACGTGCTCGACCGAGCCCTCACCCTCGGACGCGTGGAAGAGCTCGATGGGACGCCCGTCTTCTCGCTGGTGTCTGGTCCCGACCGCACGCTTGCCCTCGCGACCAAGAGGGCCGTCGACCTTGTCCTGGGTACTGCGGGGCTCGTGGTCCTGAGCCCGATTCTCGCCGTGATCGCGCTGGCGATTGCCGCGGACGGCGGCGCCCCGGTCTTGTTCGCGCAGCGGCGCGTTGGTCTGCACGGTCGATCGTTCCAGCTGCTCAAGTTCCGCACGATGGTGCGCGACGCTGAAGATCACCGCGCCGAGCTTGCCGAACGCAACGAGATCAACGGCCGGGCGTTCAAGGTCACTGACGATCCACGTGTCACCCGCGTCGGCCGGCTGCTGCGCCGCAACAGCCTGGACGAGCTGCCGCAACTCTGGAACGTGTTGCTCGGCGACATGAGCCTCGTGGGGCCGCGGCCGCCGCTCCCCCAGGAAGTCGAACACTACGATCTGTGGCATCGTCGTCGCCTATCCATGAAGCCGGGCATGACGGGGCTCTGGCAGGTCAGGGATCGCCGCGAAGCCAACTTCGACCGCTGGGTCGCGGCCGACCTCGAGTACATCGACCGCTGGTCGCTCTGGCTCGACCTGCAGATCCTTCTCCGGACCATTCCGGCCGCCGTCCAGGGCCGATGAGCGGGTCACTCATTGGACGCGTTCGACGCCGCGGCTTGCGGTGGACATTCCCAGTGTGGCAAAGGCTGGGAGCGCACGTGACCCCCGTGGACTATGACCAGCCGATACCAGATACGCGTGACCTCGCACGCGATGTGTTCACGCGCGAGACGGCTATGGTGGGCATCGATCTGCAGCCCGCCCGCATGCTGGACCTCCTGCGTGATCTCTCAGCGACCTACCGCTCCGAGTACGAGACGCTGCCGTTGCGCCCGACCGGCTCGCCGCTCGACTACTACATCGACAACCAGGGCTTTGAGTCCGTCGACGGTGAGATGCTCTACTGTCTCATCCGGCGCCTTCGGCCGCGGCGCATGATCGAGATTGGCTCTGGCTTCTCCACACTCTTGGCGGCGAAGGCGTTGATCCGGAACGAGCGCGACGGTGCCCCGATGTGTGAGTACACAGTCATCGACGCGTACCCGAGGGCCGTCGTCGGAGGCGTCATCCCTGGCGTCACGGCCTTCCGCGCTGAGCCGGTCCAGGGCGTTCCGCTCGACCTCTTTATGACCCTAGGCCCGGACGACATTCTGTTCATCGACTCGAGCCACGTCCTCCGTCTCGGCAGCGACGTCCAGTTCGAGTATCTCGAGGTGCTTCCGCGCCTTCGTGCTGGCGTGTGGGTCCACCTTCACGACATTTTCCTGCCCCGCGACTACCCGAGGTCCTGGGTCATGAAGGAGCACCGCTTCTGGACGGAGCAATATCTGCTCCAAGCGTTCCTTTGCTACAACGCTGACTACGAAGTCATGTGGGCCGGCAGCTACATGCATCTGAACCATCCCGAGGAGCTGAGAAGCGCGTTTGCGTCCTACGGGCCCGAGCGGTGGCCAGGCAGCTTCTGGATCAGGCGGCGCGACCCAGGCGCGCAGAGGGAGGAGTCGTGACCAAGAAGGCCCTGATCACGGGCATTACCGGCCAGGATGGCTCCTATCTCGCTGAGCTCCTGCTCGCGAAGGGGTACGACGTACATGGCCTGATTCGCCGATCGAGCTCGTTCTCGACCGGACGTATCGACCATCTCTATCGCGACCCGCACGAAGAGGGCGTCCAGCTTCTTCTGCATTACTCAGACCTGACCGACAGCTCATCGCTCGTCACCTGGCTCAACCGGATCAAGCCCGACGAGGTCTACAACTTGGGCGCCCAGAGCCACGTGGGGGTCAGCTTCGAGCTGCCGGAGTTCACCGCCGATACGGCCGGCATGGGCACGCTTCGGATGCTTGAAGCGATCCGCCACGCCGACTGGCCCGTCCGCTTCTACCAGGCCGGCTCGAGCGAGATGTTCGGCATGGCAAGCGAGACGCCCCAGCGCGAAACCACGCCCTTCTACCCGCGAAGCCCCTATGCGGTCTCCAAGGTCTTCGCCCATTGGATGACCGTCCAGTATCGCGAGGCGTACGGCCTATTCGCCTGCAACGGGATCCTCTTCAATCATGAGTCGCCTCGCCGCGGCGCGACGTTCGTCACCCGAAAGGTGACACGCGGGGTGGCGGCGATCCTCGCCGGCCGGGAGCAGACCCTCTACCTCGGCAACCTAGGGGCGAAGCGGGACTGGGGCTACGCCCCCGAGTTCGTCGACGCGATGTGGCGCATGCTCCAGCAGCCGACGGCGGATGACTACGTGATCGCGACCGGCGAGACGCGTTCGGTGCGTGATCTGGTGGAGACGGCCTTTGGGCTGGTTGGGCTCGACTGGGAGCCGCATGTCGTGATCGACCCGCGATACTTCCGGCCCACGGAGGTCGATCAACTCTGTGGAGACGCGTCGAAGGCGGAGCGCATTCTCGGCTGGCGACCCCGGACGCGCTTTGCTGAGCTCGTCCGGATCATTCTCTCTCACGATATCCGCGACGCCGGACTCGACCCGGAGCGGTACATGCATGGGGACGCGGTGCCAGCCGACCCGGGCGCCGCATGGGCTCCTAGGTGACCGACTTCTGGCACGACCGCCGGGTCATGGTGACCGGTGGCGCGGGCTTCCTGGGTTCGCACGTTGTGTCGCGCCTGCAGCAGGCTGAGGCGACCGAGATCTTCGTGCCGCGCAGCGCCGACTATGACTTGCGAACAGCCGACGGTGTGACCCGGGCGCTTGCCGCCGGTCGCCCCGACCTCGTGATCCACCTTGCCGCCGTCGTGGGCGGTATCGGCGCGAACCGCGAGAACCCGGGGCGCTTCTTCTACGAAAACGCGATCATGGGCATCCAACTCATGGAGCAGGCGCGCCTTGTCGGCGTCGCCAAATACGTGCAGGTCGGCACCGTCTGCTCCTACCCGAAGTTCACGCCCGTCCCCTTCTGCGAAGACGATCTCTGGAACGGCTTCCCAGAGGAGACGAACGCGCCATACGGCCTGGCCAAGAAGATGCTCCTCGTGCAGGGCCAGGCGTATCGGGCGCAGTACGGCTTCAACGTGATCCACCTGATCCCGGTCAACCTGTATGGGCCCGGCGACGACTTCGACTCGGCCTCCTCGCACGTGATCCCGGCGCTGATCCGGAAGTGCGTGGAGGCGCGCGACGCGGGGGAGGACCACATCGACGTCTGGGGGACCGGTTCTGCCTCTCGCGAGTTCCTGTACGTCGACGATGCCGCCGACGGCATCGTGCTGGCCGCCGAACGGTATGACGATCCGGCCCCAGTGAACTTGGGCGTCGGCCAGGAGATCTTGATACGTAAACTCGTAAGCCTCATCTCTCGGCTCACGAGATTCGAGGGTGAGGTCCGCTGGGACGCCACGAAGCCGGACGGCCAGCCACGCCGGGTGCTGGACACGAGCCGGGCCCGGGAGCGGTTCGGCTTCGTCGCGCGGACGTCATTCGACGAAGGGCTGCGCGAGACCATCCGCTGGTACGAGCAGACGCACGCCGCAGCGGTGCGATGAGGCTCGCCCGCCCAGCCGCCGGCCAAGCGGAGACGCTGCCGCAGATCCTGATCGAACCCGGCGGCCGGGTGCTCGACTGGCAGGAGCTGTGGCGCTTCCGCGATCTTTTCGGGATCTTCGCGCTGCGCGACATCAAGCTTCGTTACCGGCAGACGGCACTCGGCATCGTGTGGGTAATCCTGCAGCCGCTCGCGGCGGCGCTCATCTTCGCCGTAATCTTCGGCGTCCTCGCCCACCTACCATCGAACGGAACCCCATACCTGCTCTTCGTGTTCGCCGCCATGCTGCCGTGGAACCTCTTCTCCGGCGGCGTGCAGCGGGCGGGCAACAGCCTCATCACGGATGCGCGGTTGATTACCAAGGTCTACTTCCCTCGCGAGCTCATTCCGCTCGCCAGCACGGCGGCGGTACTGCTCGACCTCGCCGTGGCCGGGGTCGTGATGATTCTGCTCATGGTGCTGTACCACACGGCGTTCACGCTGACCCTGCTGGCGATCCTGCCGCTGGTGCTCCTCGCCCTCACGATCACCGTGGGCGTCAGCCTCTTCTTCTCGGCGCTCAACGTGTACTACCGGGACTTCGCCTACGCGCTCCCGTTCCTCCTCCAGATCTGGTTGTACGCCTCGCCCGTGGTCTACTCGTCGAGTCTGGTGCCCGAGCGGTGGCGCGTCGTCTTCGCATTGAACCCCATGGCCGGCGTGATCGACGGCTTCCGGTGGGCGTTCCTAGGCGGACCGTGCCCACTCGGCTCGCTCGCGGAGGCCACCATCATCGGCGCGTTGATGCTCTTGGTCGGCGCCTACGTGTTCGAGCGGGTCGAGCGCAGCTTCGCGGACGTGATCTGATGAACGACGTGGCCATCCGCGCGGAGAGCTTGAGCAAGTCCTATCGCATTTCGCACGAGGGCGCGACATATCGCACGCTCCGCGAGTCGATCGTCGACGCGGCCCGGCGTCCGTTCCGTCGGGAGCGAGCAGACAGCCGAGAAACCATCTGGGCGCTGAGGGACGTGAGCCTCCAGGTCCTCCAGGGCGAGGCACTAGGGATCATCGGCCGCAACGGGGCAGGCAAGAGCACGCTTCTAAAGATCCTCTCGCGGATCACGCAACCCACGTCCGGCCGTGCTGAAGTGTTCGGCAGGCTGGGCTCGCTGCTCGAGGTCGGCACGGGCTTCCATCCCGAACTGACAGGTCGAGAGAACGTCTTCCTTAACGGGGCGATCCTAGGCATGCGCCGGCGCGAGATCCAGCAGCACTTCGACGAGATTGTCGCGTTCGCTGAGATCGAGCGCTTCCTCGACACCCCGGTCAAGCGCTACAGCACGGGGATGTACATGCGGCTGGCGTTCGCCGTCGCAGCACACCTGCGGACCGACATCCTCGTAGTGGACGAGGTCCTCGCGGTCGGGGATGTCGAGTTCCAGCAGAAGTGCTTGGGGAAGATGGAGGACGTGGCCACGGAGGGGCGCACGGTGCTCTTCGTAAGCCACAACATGGCCGCCATCACGCAGTTATGTACTCGAGCGCTTCTCCTGCGCGACGGGACGATCTGCGCCGAAGGGGACCCTGACCAGGTGATCTCGACCTATCTCGCCAGCGCCAATCAGGAGGGCAGGATCAACCTGGGCGGGCGCAATCGACCACTGGGGGCTGGTGGAGCTGCCTTCGAATGGGCGGAGTTGCGCAACAAGCAGGGCGACATCTGCCAAGACTTCTCGATTGGCGAGGACATCACCGTCGCGTTTGGCTTGCGGCTGGGCCCCGACCGGCCCCGCACCAAGTTGGCGGTCACGCTGCGGGCTGCGGATGGCACCCCTCTTGCCCACGTGGCGGATCAAGACTCTGGCTTCTCGACCAACAACGACCTGGTCCTGTTCACGGTGGCCGTTCGATTCGAGGACGTTCGCTTCTATCCGGGCGAGTACCGCGTGACCATATGGGTATCTAACATCGCCAACACTGAGGTGCTCGATGTCGCTGAAGACTGCCTGACCTTCCGCATCCTCGACGGGGGGAAGCTGACGATGAGGTCGCTCCCAAGGCACTGGGGGATCCTGTTCCTCACACCGACATGGACAACCGAACCGGCTGTCCCCGCGGACGGTGACTGGTCAGGGCCAGCGGCAAGCCTCGATCGTGTAACCACAGTCACCCGGGCACGTGTGCAATGAGGTCGATAAGCATCGACCGACTCCCCCGCCGGGCGTTCGAGCGAGCGGCCGGGCGCAAACGCTGGCAGCGCTTCTTCCTGTCGCTGCATCGGGCCTCGCTGGTCGGAATGAACTATGGGTGGGTGGCCGACGATCCTCGGTTCAGCGGCGAGCGCCGCGTCCTGTCGCGCCTGCCGCGTGGCGCGGTCGTGTTCGACGTCGGCGCCAACGTTGGGGTCTATGCGTCACTGGCGCTTGCTGCCGGCGCGCGCGTCCATGCTTTCGAGCCGTCAGCGGCGTCACTCGAGCAACTTCGGGCCGCCGTCGCAGCCAAAGCTTGTGTCCATGCTTACGGACTCGGCGACATGGAAGAGGAGCGGGAACTCCTATCGACGTCCAACGCTGACGGCATGGCGTCCGTCTACGCGCGTCAGCGTCCGGGGCTAGTGTGGGATTGGTCGGAGACGGTCCGGATCCGTCGCCTCGACGATGTCTGTGCCGAGGAGGCAATCGAGCGGATCGACCTTTTGAAGCTGGATGTTGAGGGCCATGAGCTCGCCGTGCTCGAGGGAGCGTCGCGTATGCTCGCCGAGGATCGCGTCAGGATGGTGCAGTTCGAGTTCGGAGGCACCGCGCTCGACGCCCGGGTCTATCTGCGGGACTTCTTCCGGCTCTTGGAGCCGCGCTTTTGTCTTTTTCGGATCCTGCGTGACGGCCTAGCTCCGATCGAGTACGACGAGCGCTGGGAGATCTTCACGACGGCCAATTACCTCGCCGTCCATGGCTGAGGCGCGGGTGCACGCCGGCAGCGGTTCCAGAGTGAACAGGTTGCCAACATGAACCGCGATGACTACGTCGAGTCCCCGTTGCCCATCGAGAATGAGCTTCGCCGGCTCTTTGACAATGAAGCTGCCCTCACGATCTTCGATATCGGCGCGTGCGAAGGGGAGGACACGATCCGATACGCTCGTCGGTTTCCGAGGTCGATCGTGTATGCAGTCGAGCCGCTGCCGGCCAATGTGGCCCGGATTCGTTCCGCCGTTGTCCGATATGGCGCCGACAACGTCCGGATCGTGCCGCTGGCTCTTGCCAACGCCGTCGGTCGGCGGACCTTCTTTGTCTCGTCTGGGAGACCCCCCGAGGCGCCGGACTCCACCGACTGGGACTACGGGAACAAGTCAGGTTCAGTTCTGCCGCCGGCGCGTCATCTTGATGTCCATCCATGGGTGCACTTCGATGAAACGATCGAGGTGAGCACGCGGACGCTGGCGGATCTTTGCCGCGAGTGGGGGATTCAGTCCGTTGACTTCATCCACCTCGACGTTCAAGGAGCAGAGCTCGAAGTTCTCGAGGGAGCCGGCGAGATGCTCCACGGCGTGAAGGCGATCTGGCTTGAGGTCGAGACAGTGCCCCTATATTGGGGGCAGCCGCTCAAGGCAGACGTGGAACGATACCTGCGAGCGCGTCGTTTCACGAAGTGGAAGGACACGGTCGACCGGATCAGCGGCGACCAACTTTGGGTGGCGTCGACGGACAGTCCGGAGTGGCCTCGCAGGTTCGCTTCGAGGATCGCGGGATTGCGACGGGGCTTGAGATGATCACATCCCCCCGGGGTCCAGAGACAGGACCCGTGGTGTCGGTCCTCGTCTTCAGCAAGGACCGCCCGCTGCAGCTCGATGCGGCTCTCCGCTCGTTGAAGCTCGACTGCGACGCCCTCGACCCGGCCAGCGTCCGCGTCCTCTATAGGACGTCGACCCCGTTCTTCGCCTCTCAGTACCGGGTCCTCGCGAACCAGCACGCCGACCTCGCCTTCGTCCGTGAACAGGGGTTCAAGGCGGACTTGATGAGACTGGTCGACGGATCCAGGTACGTGTTCTTCGTCGTGGACGACACGCTCTTCGTTCGGCAGTTCTCGGTCGCGCAGGCGATACGCGCCCTTGAGTCCGAGCCTGGCTGCCTCGGGGTGTCGCTCCGGCTGGGCAGGAACACGAGGTATTGCTACACGGTCGACAAGCTCCAGCAGCCCCCGGCGTTCGAGGGACTCGACTCGGGGCTGCTGTCATTCGATTGGACACAGGCGGAGCACGACTTTGGGTACCCACTCGAGATCTCGTCGTCCATCTACCGGACCGAGGATCTGCTTCCGCTACTCGCTGAGCTCGAGTACCAGAACCCGAACACATTGGAGGCGGCCCTCGCCGCCCGCGCGGCATCATTTCGTGCCAACTTGCCGCGACTCGCGTGCTACCAGCAGTCAGTGGCGTTCAGCGTCCCCGCCAACCTGGTGCAGACCGCGTGGCGGAACCGCGTCGATGGAAGGCCCGAGCTCACAGTGGAAGCGCTGGGCCGCGCCTTCAACCAGGGCCAGCGGCTCGACGTCCAGCGGTACCAGGGGTTCGTCGCGAACGCGTGCCACCAAGAGCTGGACTTCGTCTACGTGCAGGACCTCGACGTTCCGGCCGTCTCGGTGATCACCCGCTGCTACAAGCAGGCGCAGTACTTGCCCGACGCAGCCGCAAGTGTCGTCGCCCAGACCTTCCGCGACTGGGAGCTCATCATCGTGGACGATGGCAGCCCCGACGACACCGCCAAGGTCGCAACCGAGCTCATCGGCCGATATCCCGGCCACCGCATCCGACTGCTCCGCGGCCCGAACCGCGGCCTTTCGGGAGCGCTCAATGCGGGGATTGAGGCGGCCTCGGGCCGTTACATTCTTCCTCTCGACGCAGACGACAAGATCGCGCCGACGATGCTGGAGCGGACGGTCGGGCTCCTGGATCGCGACGCGAACGTCGCCATCGCCTACACGGATCTGCAGCAGTTCGGCGAGGGCTCCGACCTTATCCGGGCGGCAGACTTCAACGCCTCGACGTTGGCGGAGGCTAACCAGCTGAACTACTGCTCGCTCTATCGGCGGGAGGTCTGGGAGGCGGTCGGCGGGCACAACCCAAACATGACGTGGGGCTATGAGGACTGGGATTTCTGGATCGGAGCCGTGGAGGGGGGGTACCGCGCGCGTCGCATCGCAGAGCCCCTTTTTTGCTACAGGGTCAGGGCCCAAGGGATGTACTCCGACGCCGTAAGACATGACTTGGAACTCCGCCGCCAGATGGTCCTGAACCACCCGCAGACGTACCGGCGGTCGGAGCGAATGAGACGGCGATTCGGTCGCATGTTCCGAGCTGCCGTTGCACGTCTTGACCGCGGCGTCGGCCAGGACCTCGCAGGTCGTTCACGGGAATCGCAGTGAGCAGCAAACCGACGATGGGCGGGGCTAGCGCCCCTCTGCCGGTCGTCTCGGTGGTGGTACCCGCGCACGACTACGGCCGGTATCTGCCAGCGGCCATTGCCTCGATTCGGGCCCAGACGTTCGAGTACTGGGAATGCATCGTAGTGGACGACGGGTCGACCGACGACACCCCCGCCGTTCTCGCCCGCCTGGCGACAGAGGACGATCGCATCCGGGTCCTTCGGCAACCGCATTGCGGGCTTTCAGCTGCGCGCAACCGGGCGCTCCAGATTGCTCGCGGGCGGTACATCCAGTTTCTCGACGCCGACGACCTGCTGCATGAGGCCAAGCTTGCGTCGCACGTGGAAGCCCTCGCGGCGGGGTATGACGTGGACATCGTCTACGGTCTCACGAGCTACTTCAACGACGGCGAGCCGGGCGTCTTCCGGTCCTCGTCGCGGGGACCCGCTGGGCCAGGACTAGAGCCTATGTCCGGCCGTGGTGCAGAGGTGCTGCATCACCTCCTCGTCAGAAACCAGATGAGTGTCGCAGCGCCGCTCGTTCGTCAGTCCGTATTCGAGAGCGTCGGCATGTTCGACGAGGGGCTCGATCGACTGGAAGATTGGCAGTTCTGGCTTCGGTGCGCGATCGCGGGAAAGTGCTTCCTCTTCGTGCCCTCGGTCACACCTGTCGCGCTTATCCGTGTTCACGGCCTGAGCCTTAGCTCTCGGGTCGTCCCGATGCTGCTGGCTGAGATCCCGATGAGGCAGCACCTGCAGCCGGCGCTGCCATCCCAGGCCGCCCGCGATCTTAATCGACGACGCCTCGACGAGGTAAGCGCGGAAGTCGGCACGTTGCTTGCGCTCAGCGGGGATGTACGCGGCGGGTTGCGCCACCTGCTCCCAGCCGCGCTGTCGCGAAGGCACCCTACTTGGGTGGCGTGGGTCTTCGCATCACTGCTCATGCCAATCCCGGGCATTCGGCGGGTGATGGCCAGCCTCCGCGAACGTCGCCGTCGTCGGGCAACGGTCGCATGACGTCGCGGCCCCCAGCCCGACATACCCCAAGGCAGGACACGGTGTGGGCCGTCGTGGTCCATTTCGGAGATGCAAAGGTGACGTCTCGCCTTCTTGACTGCCTTGAGTCGTCAACGGTGCCCATGTCCATCGTCCTGGTTGATAACTCCGGTGACTTCAGTTTTCCGGCCGGTGTTCACCAGGTCCGACCCAGGAGCAATCTGGGGTTCGCCGGAGGCGCAAACCTAGGGGCGCGCCTCGCTCTCGCGAGCGGAGCTGACTTGGTCTGGTTCGTCAACAACGACGCGGAACCGGGCCCGGACGCTCTCGAGAGACTCCTCGAGACGAAGCGAGTCTGCGCGCCGGCATGCGTGGTGGGCTCCTTGGAGATCGACCCTGAGGATCGAGACCCACAGAGTCGGTGGGCATACCGTTTCCCCGGGTTACCTCGTCGGCTCCGAGGTCTTGTGCGGGCGGTCCGGGGACGCCTGTCGACGGTGGATTTCGTGTCCGGATTCTCGATGATCGTGTCTCGTCCAGCGTTCGAACAGATCGGTTTCTTCGACGAGTCATTCTTCCATTACTGCGAAGACGTGGACTACTGTCTGCGCGCCGCCCTCATCGGCGCAGACGTTGTTCTTGACTGCGGTGCGCCAATTCGCCACCGCCGGTCAACGGCATTGGGGCGAAAGAGTCAGCTGACGAGCTACTACTTCTTCAGGAACCGACTGCTATTGATCGCGCGCTATCGCGGCATCCATCCGGTTATCTCCCTGTTCATCTCGAACCCGCGCCGCGGGATCGTGCCGCTCATATCGCCACGCAGCGTCGCCCAAGGGGACTGGCCATGGCTTCGAGGTGCGTGGTACGGAACGCTGGATGCAGTTCGAGGGCGCACGGGTCCCATTGCGATGTGATGGGAAGTGGGCGCACTGGCAGGCACAACGTGGAGCAATGTGGCAATACGCAATCGACAGTTCGCTTTGGTCAATCCTTACCGTCTTGACTGGGGCCAATTCGCCTGGGCGGAATCTGGCGAACGTCGCAACACTCATGAGGCTGGGGAGTTGCGATGGGTCGTCGAGGGCGGAAGCCGCTGTATGCCAAGCGTGAGGCGTTCGCGAGGCTGATCGCGGAGGGCGTCCCGTC
>JBKQRF010000061.1:0-3459 GCA_052144055.1 Candidatus Limnocylindrales bacterium | reverse complement strand
TCGTCGGCGCGCCGGTGGCCAGGAAGAGTGTCGTGGCGCGATCGAGGCTCGGGAAGAGCAGCGGGTAGCCGATCACGATGCCCAGCGCGAAGAGAGCCTGGACGACCAGGGCGAGGGGCAGCACCCCTTTGAGCCGGCGAGCCTGCCAGGCGACTAGGAGGCGGTAGCTACGCAGCGCGGACATCTGTCAGCTCCTCTCGGACGATGGTGGGTGAAGTGATCTCGAGCGCGTCCCCGCGGCCGACCAGATCGACGTAGACGTCCTCGAGCGTGGCGGGGACGAGCGAGAACTCCTCGATCGCCTGTTCGCGCCGGAGCTGCTGGCCCCAGGAAGCGGCCTCGGAGGCGCTCTGGGCAGGCACAGTCGTCAGCATCCGGCGGCCGCTGCGGGTCGAGCGGCGCACGAAGGGCGCCATCCGCGGGGCCTCGGCCCCCGGCTCAAGCACGAGCTCCACCCGTAGATCGTCGGCCAATTCCGCCTTCAGCTCCGATGGCGAACCCTCGACGAGCACGCGACCGTGGTCAAGGATCGCCAGACGGTCGACGGCCCGCTCCGCCTCGACCACGTTATGGGTGATGAGGAGAACTGCGGCACCGCCGTCGGCGAGCTCGCGGACTTGTGCCCACAGTAGGCGGCGTCGCACGGGGTCCACGTCATTGGTGGGCTCATCGAGGATCACCACCTGGCCGGGCGCCACGGCGGCCATGCAGAACGAGACCAGGCGTTTCACGCCGCCTGAGAGACGGGCCCCATCGACGTCGAGCCATTCCTCGAGATCGAGCGCTCTCGTGAGGCGGGACGACCGGCGCCGCACCTCCGGCGTCGGCGCGCCACGTAGCCGCCCCACTAGGTCGATCGCTTGGCGGGGCGTCAGACCGGCGATGGGCACCTGGGCCTGCGGCTGGATGGAGCAGCGGCGGCGCGATTCGGCCGGGTCTGCCACGGCGTCGAGGCCGTCGATGTGGATCGTCCCGGCGTCGGGTCGCAGCAGGCCGACGACCTGGCCCGCGAGTGTTGTCTTGCCGGCACCGTTGTGGCCCAGCAGCCCATACACCTCGCCGGCACCGACGGACAGCGTCACGTCGGCGTTAGCGCGGACGCCGCCCGGGTACGTCTTCGCCAGGTGCTCGATCTCCAGCAGCATCGCGCCGCCTCCACTTCTCTTTCACCCTGGTTCACATACCGGACGGTATCGCATACTGTCATGCATGTCAATACCCATCAGCATCTGGATGCCGTATGGTATGCTATGGGCATGCAGAGGGAACGACTGAGCCGCGAGGCACGCAAGGACCTGACGCGGCAGCTCTTGATCGACGCGGCAGCAGACGTGTTCGCACGCCGCGGGTTCGACGCAGCCTCCCTCGACGAGATCGCCGAGGCGGCGGGCTTCACCAAAGGCGCGGTCTACTCGAACTTCCGTAGCAAGACCGACTTGATCATGGCGCTCATCGAGCGGCGCGTCGGGGAACAGGCCGCGGCCCTCGCGCGCGCGGTGGACGGGACCACGCTCGACGAGGCCCTCCAGCGACTCGAGTCGGCTCCTGACCCGGACGCGTCGACGGATCGGGACTGGTTGCGGCTCGTCGTGGAGTTCTGGCAGTACGCGATGCGAAATGAGCCGGCGCGCGCCGCGCTGGCTCAGCAGTACGAGCGGGCGCGCACAATCAGTGCCCGGCTGATCGCGGAGAAGTACGCCGAGGCGGGAGCGCGGCCCCCCATGCCGGTGCGTGGTCTGGCGATCCTCGTAGAGGCGATCAGCATCGGCATCGGCTTCCAGGCGGCGCTCGATCCCGGCGCCGTGCCAGCCACCCTCCAGGGGAAGGCCACGCGTCGCCTGCTGGCGCCGGTTAGTGACTCGGGCGCCGCCGGGTCCTAACGAAGCCGAAGGACGCGGGGTGCTGCCGGACGTGTACCGACCCCGTGCACGCCACGAGTGACGCGCAAGGGATGCTGTCGGGTGCCGACTGCTGGTGGTCTACATCGATTGGCGACTGGAAGCTCGAGCGCATCGGTATCACGACGCTTCCGTTGGCAATTGCGGTCGCGAGACTGCGGCCAGGAACGTCCGGGCGCGTGGGCGCGCGGCGCGATCGATCGGAGCCAAGTAGCACGGTCCTTCCATGGGCTCGGACAGGAGAGCCTCGCCGTCGGGACCCTGAGCCGCCAGGTCCGCCGAGGTACCCTGCGGCCATGAGCGAGGAGCCGCTGCCGGAACACGTCCGTCTCAACCGCGCGTATTGGGACAGACATGCCCCGCAATGGGTCACCCCAGGCGAGCGCAACTGGGCGAAGACCGAGCCGACCTGGGGAATCTGGGGCATCCCCGAGGACGAGCTTCACATGCTCGACGGTGTCGAGGGTCTGGATGCGATCGAGCTCGGCTGTGGGACCGCCTACGTGTCGGCGTGGTTAGCCCGCCGGGGGGCCCGACCGGTCGGGATCGACAACTCGCTCCACCAGCTCGACACCGCGCGCCGCCTGCAGCGCGACCACGGCCTCGACTTCCCGCTGCACCTGGCCAACGCGGAGGACGTCCCGCTTCCCGATGGGAGCTTCGACTTCGCCATCTCTGAATACGGCGCCTCGATCTGGGCGGATCCGTACTGCTGGATTCCCGAGGCCGCCCGCCTGCTCCGTCCCAGTGGCCGGCTGGTGTTCCTCGCCAACGCCTACCTATTGATGCTCTGCAGCCCGGAGGAGGAGGACGCGCCGGCCGGCGATCGCCTGCTGCGCCCGCAGTTCGGGCCGCATCGGTTCGCCTGGCCGGACGGCCAGTCGGTCGAGTTCCACCTGCCGCACGGCAAGATGCTGCGCCTGCTCCGGACGAGCGGCTTCGAGGTCGAGGACCTGATCGAGATCCAGGCGCCGGAGACGGCCACGACGCGCTGGCCGTATGTGAGCGCGGAGTGGGCGCGCCGGTGGCCGAGCGAGGAGGTCTGGAAGGCGCGCCTCGCCCGGTAGCTCGACCGAGCGAACTCCTGCGTCGCGCTGGTCGGCTGAGGCCGTGGCCACCCCTCGACGTGCCTTCAGGCCGTCCCGACCGAGAATGGGGCACCAGTGTCGGGCGTGCGTGGCAGGCTGTGGACCACCCAGACATTGGGGTCGTGGTAGATGCCGCGGTCACCGGCGAGGTCGATCTGGATGGGGGCGAGGGCGCCCTCGACGATGTAGGGCCCGCAGACCGCGAAGGCGAGGCCCGTCCATGCCTGCCACTCCGCCACCGAGCTACTGATCATCATCGAGTGCGGCGAAGCGCGCACGATCCGGGCCGACCTGCGCCTCTTCGGCGTGTCGCCTGCTGTGATGGCGTGGGCACGACGCCTCACGCTGACGGCGTCAACCAGCCCGCTGCGCAGTCACGAACCAGTTGTGCGGCATTTCGGGCATCGCGGTCGGGATGACCGGGAGGGTCCAGCGTCCGTGGTCCGCGTCAGGCTGGCCGGCCTGCGTGAGTG
>JBKQRF010000060.1:0-3968 GCA_052144055.1 Candidatus Limnocylindrales bacterium | reverse complement strand
GAGGGAAAGACCTGGCGCGAGGCACTCCGCTGCCTCAAGCGCCACCTCGCCGATGTGGTCTACCGGACCATGCTGCTCGATCTGCAGGCCGCCGAAATCAGGGCTTGACGAGATAGGAGCTCACGTGCTGGGACGTGACCATCGATGGTAGCGCGATGCCTCGAGGACTTGCTGAACCTCGGCCTCGAGGCGACGCCAGATGCTCTTCCAGTCGAGCTCGTCCGGCATACAGTCTCCCGAACGATTGCCTTCCAAGCTGCCCCAAACAAAGATAGCCGGTCCATTGATGCTTGATCCGTGCTTGTCGAGCAAGCCTTCGGGCCCGCCAGTCATGTGGACGTGCCCGACCTCAACAAGAACTAGGCTCGCCGGATTCTGGTGGGCCTGGGATTCCATACCAGGCGCGTCGGTTAAGTGGCGAGCCCAGCGGGTGCAGGGCGTACAATCTGGAACACCAGTTCTATCTTGGAGTGCTCAATGCCAGTTGTCACTAGCGTCAAGAAGGAACCGGCGGCTGACCGCGCGCACATGCACATAGTTGGCGTCTGCACGGCGGACGGCGGGTATTACACCCGAGCGCAGGTCATCGCCGGACTCGACCGCGGGGAGTCATGGACAACGCTCGGCGGGGGCATGTCCGCGCGTATCAAGAAGATCCTGTACTGCCCCCGAGCGGGCTGCTACGTGAGCCCGTACATCACGACAGCGCCCGACTACAGCACGGCGAACAACCTCGACAATCTGCCCCCCTGCTGACCGGGGGGCTCGACCGCCGCTATCCGCCGCCACGAGCAGCGACCCAAAGCAGCGCCGCCCGTTCCCGCTTCCTCGGCAACCGGCCGCTGTTCAATCATGACCGCAGCTAGCAGACCTGGAACAGCGGCTGGCAGCAGCGGAGGCACGGAGCGAGCGAGCGCCCAGGGGGCTCATCAGGCTCTGGCGAGAAGTGTTGCCGCCCGAGGTGCGCGCACACATGCGTGCCGCGCGCAAGGAGCAACTGCTCGCCGCTCGAGCCTTCCTGGACCACCGGATCGAGCATCTCGAGAAGACGCCAGCGGACGCGCTACCGCGCCGGGAGAGCATCTCACTCGAGTAGACGCCTGCCCCGGTCGCCCGGTCACGCGCTGAGGCAGTGGCGGCGGTCGGGACGGTCGACGTGTCGCCGGTGCGGGGCGCGCCGAGGAGCTGCAGCTCGGTACGCAGGTTGCTCGACGACCTCATCTGAGACGAGGCGGCCGAATTGCGCCGGGCCATCCAGGCCTTTCCCGACGAGGCCTGAGTGAAGGGCCAGCCCACGCCCGAGCCCCTGGAACGCGCGTATAGTGCAGACACTGCCGTTACTCGCGGCGATGCTCCGCGTGGTCGACCCCTTCTCGAACAGACCGTGCGCCTGCCGTCCGGTTCGGGAAGCGAGAACAGGGGTCAGGCCATGACCAGCGGCATCGTCAGGAAGATCATCGCCGATCGGGGCTTCGGGTTCATCATCGCCGAGGACGGGAAAGACTACTTCTTCCACCGCAGCTGCCTCCAGGCTCCCCTCGACTTTGACCAGCTCGTCGGCGGCGAGTGCGTCGCCTTCGAGATCGAGGTCAGTCCCAAGGGTCCGCGCGCCGTGCAGGTGCGCGCGGTCTAGCCGTCAGCGGTCCGCCGGAGCGACGGTCGAGCGACCAGGCGGCCGCCCTACCGTCCTGCGACTGCCACGTGATTCGGGACGAGCACAGGGGGTCCTGCGTGATCGGTGCCCTCACGAGGGTTGCCGCCGAACGCGGCTTCCGCTTCACCGATGGCGGGCGCGTCTCGTTGAGCGCGGAGAGACCGCGGGCCATGCACGGGGCTCCCGCGTGGTGGCGGCAGACCGTGGTCGAGCAGAGCCGGCGCCCGCTCCCGTACCCCGAGGGACGGCATGGCCGATGAGCTGACGCCGGCGTGGCTGGACTTCTTCCGCCTGCTGCCGGAGGGATGGGCGGTCAGTCGTCCGGCGCCCAGGCCCAGTGATGGCCTCTGGATTGTCCAGGCGGTGCGCAGGCCGCGCCGTCCGGGCGACCCGCGGGTGCGGGTCGAGGCCAGCGGCGGTGACGAAGGATCCGCGGTGCGCGCGCTGGCCGACGAGTTCCGCCGGTTGGGCTACGCACGGGCGCCGCGCGTCGGGAACGGGGGCGGCCTCCGCCGCGGGCGCACACGGCCGTCCTGGCCGCGCTGACCGGTGCCCCGCCGGGGTGCATGCATCGTCTTCGAATGTCGCACTGCCTTTATCAGCCGCGCGTCCGCCATCTTCGCCCGCTTCCTGCCGAATACTGGCTGGTCGATCCAGATCCCGAGTTGTTCCAAATCGTGATTGATCTCCGTCAGCCACCGCGCGTCCTCACGTAGGCCGGGCGTAGGCTTACGTGTAGGAGCTTTCCCCAGCTTGGTGTGACACGGTGTGCGGCTGTCTGGTCTTCGGGGTATTGGTCATCCTGCTCTTCGCCGTCGTGCCGGTCGTGGTCTGGCCGCTGCTCCTTGTTGCCCTCATCGTGCTCGTCGTGATCGCCGCTGCCCTCGGGCTCTTACAGGCCATCCTCGGGGCGATCTTCGGCCGTCTGTAGGGCCGTCGCGGCTCCCCAGTTAGGCCAGCGCCTCGTTCCACTCTCGGATGTACCAGCGCTGGACGACGCCATGTAGGACGAATGGGTCGCTCCGGGCGAACTCCTCGGCGGCCTCGCGGCTGGTGAAGATCGCCATCGAGCCCTCGTCCTGCGGGTTGGCGAAGGTGCCGATCATGAGCAACGTGCCCGCCTTGTTGAACTCGACCCAGCGCGCTCTGTGGGTAGCGAAGTGGGATGCGGCCTTCGCGCCGACATCCGGCGCTGATTCGTAGAACAGCACGTACTTCACGATCCTTGCCTCTGGCCCAGCCATGTCCGCCGCCCCGCGCTCCGTGGGGTACGCCGACGGTGTCCCGACGAGCGTCCTTCTGGGGTCGTCTCCCGGCGTCCTCCCTGTGGCAGCAGCCCGCCTGACCATCCGGCGGCCACCACCACCCACCCGAGCACGATGATGAGCGGGCGACGCCGCCACGCCCCGATGCCCGTCAGCACGTCGCCGAGAGCGCGCACGCCCTGAGCCCGAGGCTCATGTAGTCGTGGACGTACCGACCAGCCGCTGAGGCCCGCAGCCGCTCCAGATCTTCTGTCCGACGCATCAGCACAGCCGAGGCCACGAGCGCCGGGACGAGCCGGACGAGGAGTCCAGCGACGAGCCGGTGCCGCCACAGGAGCACCGTCGAGGCGAGTTCCGCCGTCAGGTCACTGGCGAGTTTCGCCGGGTGAATCTGGGTGGTAGAGCACGCGCTCGGCTCGGTCCATCACAGGATGGTAGGCGGATCGATCCGACTCGGCGGCGAGCCCGATACCCCGCAGGGCGACAATGAAGCCGAGATGGTTTAGCAACGCCACTGCCGTGACCGAGTGAGCGGCAGATTGGGCAAGGAGGGATGAGGCATGACGGAGGAGACTAAGGCGACATGGCAGTGCCCCAAGGACGGGGCGACGATGGAGCCGATGGGGCGGCGGAGGCGGGGCGGAGCGTGGCGTTGCCCGACCTGTCGGGGCATCTTCATCGACGTGGCGACTATGCGACGCGGGCGGGACGGGCGACCCCCGGCATGGGTGCCAGTCCTATCGAGCGTGGCGTGGAGCCTGCTGGCGCTGGCCGTCGTGCGTCGGCTACGACGACACAAGGACCCGATGCCGCCGACGTGGTAGGGGGCGGCGGCCGGGGTAGGTGCCAGCCCGGAACATCGCGGGAACCGTTCGGGTGTCCTCCTCGTCTCATGGGTGTCAGAGAGCAGCGACCAGAGGAGCAGGGCGGAATCTGGCGAACGTCGCAACACTCATGAGGCTGGGGAGTTGCGATGGGTCGTCGAGGGCGGAAGCCGCTGTATGCCAAGCGTGAGGCGTTCGCGAGGCTGATCGCGGAGGGCGTCCCGT
>JBKQRF010000059.1:0-2635 GCA_052144055.1 Candidatus Limnocylindrales bacterium | reverse complement strand
CGCTTGGCATACAGCGGCTTCCGCCCTCGACGACCCATCGCAACTCCCCAGCCTCATGAGTGTTGCGACGTTCGCCAGATTCCGCCCCATGTAGAAGTCCCCACCCTCGACTGATCGCGCCACCGGGTGATCCCCGGGACCGGACGATGACGGTATTCCACTCCGTCAGCCCCGGAGCCCGAGGGACGCCCATTGTGAAGTCAGCGAGGGAGCAGTTGGACATCCTGTCCGCGTATGCCGAGCTCGGCAGCTTTCGGGCGACCGCGGCGCTCTGCGGCACGACCCACAAGACCGTCCGCCGGGTCGTCGAGCGCCGCACCCAGCCGTCGGAGGAGCGGCCACCGAGGCCGAAGAGTACCGACCCACTCGTCGATCTGATCGCCGAGAAGATCCGCGCGACCGACGGGCGGATCAGCGCCAAGCGCCTCCTGCCGCTCTGCCGGGCCGAGGGGTATGGCGGCTCTGACCGCCACCTGCGCCGGGCGGTGGCGGCCGCGAAGGCGACCTGGCGCAAGGAACGTCGAACCTACCGTCCCTGGCAGCCGGTGCCGGGCGAGCACCTCGTCATCGACTGGGGCCAGGAGGGCAGCGTCCACGTGTTCTGTGCCGTGCTCGCCTGGAGCCGGACTCGCTTCGTCCGCTTCGCCGCCCGTGAGGATCAGCCCACCACGCTGCGCCTCCTGGCCGAGTGCTTCGAGACGCTCGGCGGTGTGCCTGCCGTCGTGCTCGCCGATCGGATGGGCTGCCTGAAGGGCGGCGTCGTGGCGAACGTCGTCGTACCGGCACCGGGCTACGTCGCCTTCGCCGCGCACTACGGCTTCTCACCCGACTTCTGCGAGGCGGCGGACCCCGAGTCGAAGGGGATGGTGGAGTGGCTCGTGGGCTACGCGAAGCGCGACCTCCTGATCCCCGCTGGCGGCTGGCCGACGCTAGAGGCGGCGAACAAGGCGGCCGTCGCCTGGTGCGCCGAGGTGAACGCGAGGTCCCACTCCGAGATCGCCGCCGTGCCCGACGTCCGCCTAGCGACCGAGCGCTCGGTCCTTCGGCCGCTGCCCTCGCTCCGACCCGCGATCGCACCGACGGCGAGCCGAAAGGTCGACCGCCTGCGGACGGTGCGCTATGGCTCCGCCCGCTACAGCGTCCCCGGCAACTACATCGGGCGCCGGGTCGATCTCGCCGTCCTCGCTGGCGAACTCGTCATCACGCATGGCGGCACGGAGATCGCCCGTCACCGGCTCGTCGGCCCGGGCGAGATGAGCCTCGAGGACGCCCACTATGGCCGGCCTCCTCGAACGCCCGTCCGGGCGGTGCGGCCAAGAAGCGAGGCGGAGATCGCGTTCTGTGGCCTCGGCCCGGTGGCCATCGCCTTCCTGCGGGCCGCGGCGGCCTCGGGGACGAGCCGCCTGGCCCACGAGCTCGATGACATCGTGGCGCTCGGGCGCGCGTATGGCCGCGAGTCGCTCCTCGGCGCCCTGGAGCGGGCGCTCGCCTTCCACCGCTACGGCGCCGCCGACGTCCGGGCGATCCTGGCCGCCGGGACCGGGACACCCGCTGTCCGTCCGGCAGGGGCGCGCCTGGCGCTCGATCTGCCGAGGGTGCCCGTCCGGCCCCTGGCCGCCTATGCCCTGGAGCTCGGACGATGACCGCGCCGGAGGTGCCAGCGCTCGCTCCCGACCTGGAGGCCGGACTGCGCCGCCTGAAGCTCCGGGCGATCCGCTCGCTCGCCCCAGAGGTGCTGCAGGCCGCGAAGGTCCAGCGCTGGGCGCCCGACGAGCTACTCCGCACGCTCGTCGAGGCCGAGATCACGGCGCGCGATGCGGCGGGCGAGGCACTCCGCCGGCGCCAGGCCACCTTTCCGGTGACGAAGTCGCTCGACGAGTTCAAGGTCGCCGAGAGCTCCATCCCGCAGGCGACGTTCGACTATCTCGCCTCGCTCGAATGGATCCGGGCGGCGGAGAACCTCGTCCTCGTCGGGCCACCGGGCACGGGGAAATCGCACTGCTTGATCGGCTTGGGCGAGGCGGCCATCCGGGCCGGGCTGCGGGTGCGCTACTTCGCGGCCGCCGCCCTCGTCGAGGCGCTCTATCGGGGGCTCGCCGACAACAGTGTCGGGCGGCTCATCGAGGGCCTCCTGCGCGCGGACCTGATCGTCGTGGATGAGCTTGGCTTCGCGCCCCTCGACGACATCGGCTCCCAGCTCTTGTTCCGCTTCGTCGCGGCGGCCTACGAGCGGCGCAGCCTGGGGATCGCCAGCCACTGGCCGTTCGAGGAGTGGGGCCGCTTTCTACCCGAGCACGCCACCGCCGTGGCGCTCCTCGATCGACTCCTCCACCACAGCATCACAGTGGTCACGTCAGGCGACTCGTTCCGCATGAAGGAGGCGCGCACAAGAGGAGGTGGCCCACCGACGACGCTCTGATCCGGCCATCGAGAGTGGGGACTTTCGATGGCCGCCGGAATCTGGCGAACGTCGCAACACTCATGAGGCTGGGGAGTTGCGATGGGTCGTCGAGGGCGGAAGCCGCTGTATGCCAAGCGTGAGGCGTTCGCGAGGCTGATCGCGGCAGGATCCGTGGGTGCTCTCGTGCATGCTGTCCAGAGGTCCCGGAGCGCTGCGCTGAGCGCCGTCTTCGGC
>JBKQRF010000058.1:0-24804 GCA_052144055.1 Candidatus Limnocylindrales bacterium | reverse complement strand
CGGTCTTCTCGTCGGATGTCATGTCGTCGGTGGCGTACGCCAATGAGGCGAGCCTGTACACCCTACTCGGGGTGGGCACCCTCGCCTTCGGCTGGTTGCTGCCCATCTCTTTCGCCATCGTGGGCGTGCTGGCCCTGGTGACGCTCTCGTACCGGCAGACCATTCGGGCGTACCCGAACGGCGGCGGCAGCTACATCGTGGCCCACGCCAACCTCGGCGTGCTGCCGGGCCTAGTCGCAGCTGGCGCGCTGCTGACGGACTACGTGCTGACCGTTGCCGTGAGCGTGTCGAGTGGCGTGCAGGCGCTCTACTCGCTGTTCCCCCCGCTGCTTCCCCTCGCCGTGCCGATCATCGTCCTGTGCATTCTCCTGGTGATGGCAGTCAACCTACGCGGCCTTCGGGAGAGCGGCACGATCTTCGCCGCTCCGACCTACATCTTCCTGGGGAGCGCCCTGTTCATGATCGGCCTCGGTGTGCTCCGCACGCTGCTCGGGCAGGCGCCGCACGTCACCGGTGTCGTACCCGCGCATGTCCCAGCCGAGACCTTCGGGCTGCTCCTGCTCATGCGTGCCTTCGCCGACGGCTGCTCGGCCATGACCGGGACCGAGGCGGTGGCTAACGGCGTGCCCGCCTTCAAGCCGCCGGAATGGCAGAACGCCCGCACAACCATGCTCATCATGTCGACCTTGCTTGGCACGATGTTCCTGGGCACGTCGTTCCTCGCCCATATCAGCGGCGCACTGCCATCTGCCAGCGGGGAGTCAGTGCTTTCGCAAATCGGGCGGTCGGTCTACGGGCAGGGACCTCTCTGGTACATCCTGCAGCTCTCCACGATGGGCATCCTGATCCTCGCCGCGCAGACGAGCTTCGCCGACTTCCCCCGCGTCGCGTCGATCCTCGCCAAGGATGGCTACTTCCCCCGCCAGTTCGCGTTCCGAGGCGAGCGCTTGGCCTTCAACGCGGGGATCATCGCCCTCGCAGTCGTGTCGATCGTGCTTGTCGTCGCCTTCCGCGGCCAGGTCGAGGCGCTCATCCCGCTGTACGCGATCGGCGTCTTCACCGCCTTCACTTTGTCGCAGGCAGGGATGGTCCACCACTGGTTCGTGGAGCGCGGCCCGGGCTGGCGGCGCAGCGCCTTCTTCAATGGTCTAGGCGCTACGACAACCGCAATCGTGGTGGTCATCTTCGCCGTCGCCAAGTTCGCCCTGGGCGCTTGGATCATCTTCGTCGTAGTCCCCCTCCTCATCGCGCTGATGCTGTTCGTCCATCACACCTACGCCCAAGAAGCCCAGGGCCTCGAGGTCGCTTCCCAGGCAGTCATCCCTGAGCCGCGTCGGCCGCGGCGCGTCGTCGTCGCGGCGCCCGCCTTCACGCGTGCCGTGATCCAGGCGATCCGAGTTGGCGAGACGATGGCGCCCCACGTCGACGTGATACATGTGACGGCCGACCTCGAGGAGGGGGAGCGGTTCCGCAAACGGGTGGAGCAGCAGGTTCCGAGTGCCGTCGTGGTGATCGTCGAGTCTCCCTACCGCTCGTTGGTCAACCCGTTCGTCCGGTACCTACAGACGGAGCAAGCCGACCACCCGGAGCAAGTCACGGTCGTCCTCATCCCGGAGTACGTGGCCCGCCACTGGTGGGAACGCTACCTCTACAACCAGAACGCGCACCGCATCCGCGAGGCACTCGTGGGACGCCGTGACATCGTCGTGCTCGATGTGCCCTACCGCCGGGAGCAGGCGGAACTGGTCACGTCCTAACTGCCGTCAGCAACGCCCACCCCCTAACCTGCCACACCGGCGTGCCCGGTCGCGTCCCTATGCTCGCCTCAATTGCCCCCGAACCCACGTGACGGGCTATTCAGGCAAGCCGACCGCCGACGGCGCCTATCCCCCTCAGGTGAATGACGCGGCCTCGGGGGGCGTATGTCGCCAGACGTCTCGAGTATGGGGGTGTTGCCACGGGAGGGCTTCGGCGCGTCCACACAGAGGTACCGACGCAGCCGCTCGCGTGTAGGTAGGCCGCTTCGCTAGGCTCGCCGCAGGCGTCCAGATGCCCGCCTAACACCCCCGCACGGTGGCGGCAGTCTCGAACAGTGGGAGGGACGTGATCACGGCTAGACGAGACCGCCGAGGCCCGCTCCTCCTAGCGCGGGTGCTCGTCGGCAGCTGCCTGCGGAGCCTGGCTCGGCTCGACGCAGGTCCTGCGCGCGCTCGACCAATGCACGCTGGCTCCCGGCGCCCTAGCAATCAGCGCCGGGCGGCGGGGCCAGCAGCTCCGCGCCGGCAGGGGGTCAACCTCGACTTCGCACCGGTCGACGAGGTCGTGCCACTAGGCGACACTGCGGCCAACGCGCCGATCGGGCCGGCTGCAGCGGAGGTGCAGGCACGACCCAGCCACCGTCCGCAGCCACGTGCTCGCCTTGGCCAGGGGCATGGCCTCGGCCGGCATCGCGACCATGGTCAGGCCTTCCCGGGCTTGTGGAGAGTCCACGGGAACACCGGCTTCACGGGCAGAGTCGCCCACACGGTCACGCCTCCCCAGGACCCCCACTTCGAGCCGTTCGCAGGGGCGATCGAAGGTAGTGTCTCGTTCGTGGTGGTGGCGCTGGCACCCACACGCGCATCGACCCCGTCCGCCTAGCGGTCTTCTCGCCTCTAGTCATCGACGGCCTGCCGCGTCGCGACCTCCACTCCGACGGCGTCGTGGTCTCCGACGATCACGGCGCGGCGGTGGCGACTGCCTCGATGTCCCGGCTATGCGCGCTCGTGTGTTCCACCGCCGGCGGCGACGTAATCGTCTCGCAGACGCCCGGGCCGGCGATCGACACGGCGTACGGCCCGCCTCGTTCGTGACGAGCGACGACGCACTACCGCTGTGGGTGGACGACGCGGCCCTGCGCATCCTCCGTCCCAAAGAGGCCCTCGAGCTCCTCTCCTGCGGCCGGTGACGACCGGGCCGGCCGCTATGCCGTGACCGCGGGATCGGCGAGGTCGAGGGCGCGGTCGATGATGGTGAAGCCCTCCGTGAGCTCGGCGTCCGTGATGGTGAGCGGCGGGTTTGTCGAGATCGCGTTCCAGCGCACGAACGTGTACAGGCCTTGCTCGCGCAGCGACCCGGCAACGGCCTTCATCTCGTCGCTCGTCCCGTTATACGGCGCCATCGGCACGTAGGGGTCGCGGCTGCGGACGAGCTCGATGACCCCGAAAAGCCCGATGTTCCGCACCGAACCGACAGACGGGTGCTTCGCACGCAGCGCCAAGTGGTGCTCGCGCATCCGCTGGCCCATGACCCGGGCACGCTCAATCAGGCCGTCCTGCTCGTACACGCCGATCGTCGCGAGCGCGGCGGCGCAGCCCATGGGGTGACTGTTGTACGTGAGCCCACCGTAGAAGACGTTCGTCTCGAAGTACGCCGCGATGTCGTGGCGCATTGCGACCGCTCCGAGCGGCAGATAGCTGGCGCTCAGCCCCTTCGCCATCGTCATGATGTCTGGCACCACCCCCCAGTGGTCGACCGCGAACCAGGCGCCGGTTCGCCCGAACCCCGACATCACCTCGTCGTCGATCAGGAGGATGCCGTACCTGTCGCACAGCGCGCGCAGGCCCTGCAGGTAGCCGTCCGGCGGCACAAGGATGCCGTTGGTGCCGACCACCGGCTCGATCATGATCGCCGCGACGGTGTGCGGCCCCTCATAGACGAGGATGCGTTCCGTCTCGCGGAGCACCTCGTCCGTGGGCCTCGGCTCGGCTTCGCCCCAGGGATGCGTGTCGGGGATGCGGATGACCCCGGGGATCCCGGGTTCGTTCGCCCAGCGCCGCGGGTCCCCGGTCAGCGTCATCACGCCCGCCGTCGCACCGTGGTAGCTGCGGTACCGCACCGCGATCTTGTGGCGGCCGCTGTACTGGCGTGCGAGCTTGATTGCGTTCTCGTTTGCCTCCGCCCCGCCGTTGGTGAAGAAGACCTTGTCGAGATCGCCGGGGAGGATCTCCGCGAGCTTGCGCCCGAGCAGCGCGCGCGGCTCGCTGGCCATAAACGGGTTCACATAGCAGAGCTTCTCGGCCCGCGCCTTGATGGCGTCCACCACTCGTCGGTCGCCGTGGCCGATGTTGACGCTCATCAGCTGGCTGTTGAAGTCGATGAACCGCTTGCCATCGGGCGTATAGAAGTAGACCCCGGACGCCGTGTCGACGGGGATGGGGTCGACGGCGGACTGTGCCGACCACTCGTACAGGGTGTACTGCCTCGACAGCCGCACGATCTCCTCGGCCGTGAGCGCCCCTGCGCCGACGTCGACTCCCATGGCAGCACCTCGTCGTGTGTGGCATCCGGCCTGGCCCGGGGGCGATGTTCAGCGGAGGCACGATCCTCCGATGGGCCGCCGCACGGACCTGCGCCGTCAGGCGGCGGCCCGACCGGTCCCGGATGTGGTTGTGCGTTCCGGCTCGTCGGGTCGGCGCGGCCGGGTCCACCACGCCGCGGCACCGACAAGCATGACGAGAACGGCCAGCGCTCCGACCTGCTCGGCCCTGAGACCTGCGACCACCGGCGGGTCGGCCCAGGTGGATCCGACCAGCACACGCCCCACCAGCCACCACGCGACGGCGGCCGCCCAGAGGGACCCGAACCGTAGCGCGCCCGGAATGGACTCGCCGGCCGGTTGGTCCGCTGCAGCGGGGACCGTCTTGTGGGCCGACCCGCCTGCCGTACCCGGCCCCGGGTCTGCTTGGCGGAGTCGGCGCGGCAGCCACCGATGCACGCGTGGCGCCGACAGAACCAGCACCACGCCGGCGCCCAGCAAGGCCCAGGCCGCTTCGTAGACTTGGCTCGGATACGCGGGAACGCCAGGAAGGGCAGAGAGCCACGGCCCCGGCCCGGCGAACGCGACGGCCCACCGGCCATCCCACGGCGCGCCTTGCCCTCCCCCGCCCAGCAGGTACGCCAGCTTTCCCAGGCCGATAGCGACCAGCAGCGGTATTGCGGCGGCATCGAGCCAGCGGCGGGCTGGAACCTCCAGCAGCCGGCACATGTACGCGGCTGTCAGCGTCCCGCCGAGGACAGCACCGAGCAGCGACAGGCTTCCCTGCGCCGGATCTACGAGGGCGCCCGGATGGACCCGGTAGTAGTCGAAATGGACCAGCGCCAAGACCGCGCGCCCGCCGACGACAGCGCCCGGGACGGCCGCCATCGCCAGGAAGAAGAGGTCGTCCATGCGGAGCCGGGAGAGGCCGCGCTCGCGGCCGCTGACTCTTACGAATGCGGCGGCGATGAGCAGCGCGACAAACAAGGCGGCGGCGAGCCCGAGGGTCTCCCAGCGCACGTCGAAGGCGTCGACACGTACCGTGGGGTTGAACCGGAGCGTGATGACCGTGATCGGCACGACAGCGTCACGCGGCAGGGCGACGATGCGCGGAACCGCCGGGCGGCGTCGGCACGGGCATTGGCGGTAGTGTAGTCGGGTAGTCGGCGAACGGAGGAACATGACGAGCCGCGCGGCACCCGACCTTATCCTGCACGACGGGCCGATCCTGACCATCGACGGCTCCGACGACGCGTTCGCACCGGCCAAGGTCCGACGGAACGAGCTGGCGATCGCGTTGGGCGGGGGCCGCATCTTTGCCGTTGGCAGGTCCGCGGACGTCCTTGCGCTTGCCGGACCCGACACCCAGCTGGTGGACCTTGACGGCGCAGCGGTGCTGCCAGGCTTCCAGGACCAGCACGCGCACCCGCTTATGGAAGGGCTGCAGGCCGGTTGGGTGGACCTCACGCGCGCGCCCGACGTGACTGCGGCCCTGCGGATGCTGGCCGGGGCGGCTGCTGACGCTCGCTCGTCGTTCGAAGTCGAGCGCTGGGTGGAGGCCTGGTACCACCCTTCAACGTGGCGCGATGCGCGACATCCCACCCGGGACGAGCTCGACCGCATTGTCCCCGACGTGCCCGTGCTGTTGCATCATGGCAGCGGACACGCCACCCTCGGCAA
Organism: Candidatus Limnocylindrales bacterium; assembly: GCA_052144055.1. Classification (GTDB taxonomy): domain Bacteria; phylum Chloroflexota; class Limnocylindria; order Limnocylindrales; family CSP1-4; genus JAJYNJ01. Next base: position 18,827 of record JBKQRF010000058.1, on the reverse strand, counting down.
CTCGCTGGCGCTCGCATACGCCGGCATCACGGCCGAGCGATCGGACCCACCCGGCGCGACGATCGAGCGCGACGCGTCCGGCGAGCCCACCGGGATGGTCCGGGGTTCCGACCCCGTGGCGCCCTTCGCGGCCGCGTTGCCGCCGCTCAGCCCGGAGGCGCTCCGCGACGCCGTGCGGCGTGCAGGCGCACGGCTCTCGGCGGCGGGGGTCACTGCGGTCGCCGATGCCAACGTGGGCGGGCTCGGCGACCCGGTGTCAGAGATCGCGGCCTACGTGGGTGCGGTCCGCGACGGGGACTTCCCGCAGCGACTTACGGTGATGCCGGGGTTGGCGCACCTGGCCGTGGCGGACGAAGATCCGCCGACTCCCGACGACATCACCGCCCTCGTGCCGTCCGACGTCCGTGACCGCGTGCGCGTGGGCCCGGCGAAGTTCTTCGCCGACGGCGCCCTGAGCACCGGAGACGCGTGGCTGCGCGCGCCGTACGAGGACGCGGCGGATCGCCCGGCCGTCCTATCGGTCGGTCAGCCGGCGTATGAGCCGGAGGCGCTCGTGGAGCGGTTGCGCCGGGCGCACCTGTCGGGTTGGCAGCTCGCGACACACGCCATCGGCGATGCCGGCATCGAGCTCACTCTGGAGGCCTACCGACGCATCCTTGCGGCGCACCCACGACCCGGTCACCGGCACCGCGTCGAGCACAGCATGGTCCTGTCGCCGGACCTCCTGCGCGTGGTCATCGAGCTCGAGGTGGTCGCGGTGCTCCAGCCCGAGTTCGTCACTGGGACGGGCGACGTGTACCTAGCGCGCCTGGGCGACCGGACCCACAACCTCTACGCGTACCGGGCCTGGATCGATGCGGGATTGCACGTGGCGTTCGCCAGCGACCGGCCTTTCTCCCCAGGGGCGCCGCTCGACGGAATCCGGGCCGCGTTCCGCCTCGCCGGGCCGTCGGGACGGCGACTACACGCGGATCCGGGCCCGACCGTCGCGGAAGCACTGCGCGCCTGGACCAGCGTAGCCGCGTGGGCCGCTCGCGACGAGGCGCACGCGGGCCGGCTCGCGGCGGGCCTGGCGGCGGACCTGGTCGTGCTCTCCGCAGACCCCACCGCGGTCGCCCCTGAGCGGTGGGGGACAGCGCGCGACGGGGTCGAGGTCTTGGCGACGCTCGTGGACGGGCGGACAGTCTTCGGGGATCTCGGGCGGGCCTGAGCGCGGCTACGCGTATGGGCCGAGCTTCTCGACCAGCTCCTTCACCGCCGCCGCCGATTGGTGAAACTCTGCGCGCTCCTCATCGGTGAGCTCGACCTGGACGATCTCGTCGACACCAACCCGGCTGAGGCGGACCGGCACGCCCACAAACAGCCCCTCCACCCCGTACTCTCCCTTGAGGTAAGCCGAACAGGGAAGGATCTTGTGGCGGTCCTCGATGATCGCATCGACCATCTCGGCGGTCGCGGCTCCCGGAGCGTAGTACGCGCTGCCCGTCTTCAACAGACCCACGATCTCGGCGCCACCGTTGCGCGTGCGGTCGATCAGCCGGTCGATCTGTTCCTTGCCTATCAGCTGGGTAATGGGGACACCGCCGACGGTGGAGTAGCGCGGCAGGGGCACCATCGTGTCGCCGTGGCCCCCGAGCACGAACGCCGAGGTGTTGGCCGGGGACACGCCGAGCTCCATCGACAGGAAGGTGCGGAAGCGGGCCGCGTCGAGCACGCCTGCCATCCCGATGACGCGCCAGCGTGGGAACCCACTGGCCTTGAGGGCCACGTGGCACATGGCATCGAGCGGGTTCGTGACCACGATCAGCACCGCGTTGGGCGAGTGCTTGGCGGCCTGCTCGACGACGGCACTCACAATCTGGGCATTCTTCAGGAGCAGGTCGTCGCGGCTCATGCCTGGCTGGCGCGCCAGGCCGGACGTGATCACCACGACAGTCGAGTCAGCCGTGTCGAGGTAGTCGTTCGTCCCGGTGACTGAGACGTCGTGAGCCAGGAGCGGGGCCGCTTCGGCGAGGTCGAGGGCTTTGCCCTGCGGCAGCCCGGGGACGATATCCAGCAGCACGACGTCAGCGAGCCCGGCCTCGACGACGCGCTGCGCGACGGTCGCGCCCACGTTGCCGGCGCCGACGATGGTGACCTTCCTGCGTGGCGTGCGTGAACGCGGCACCTGTTCACCTCGTGCTGGGATGCTGGTCGCCCGAATTCTACGCGCGGCGTCCGCCATACTCCGCTGGACCGGAAGTGCTGCAGGGCCCGCTGGAGAGAAAGGCCGCCGCCGAGGACGAGATGACCGAGACCGCAGACAGCGTGCGTCGGGCGGCGTGGCGGCGCGAACCGGTAGTCCTGCACGCGCGTTTCGAGGCCGACGCCGAGACTGGGGCGGTCGCGCCCCCCATCTACCAGACGAGCACGTTCATGCAGGACGGCGCAGAGCGCCTGCGCGGGGGCCGGGAGTACGCTCGGACGGACAACCTGACGCGGGCCCGCCTCGAGCGTGCGGTCGCGGAGCTCGAGGGCGCCGTCCACGGGCTCGCCCTCGCCAGCGGATCAGCAGCCACGGCGACACTCGGAGAGCCGGGGGAGGAGCTCGTGGTCTCGGACGACGTGTACCGCGTGACGTTTCGCTACTTCGAGCGCGGGCTGGCCCCGACCGGGGTCGTCACGCGCTACGCCGACCTTTCCGGCGACGTTGCTCGCGCGATCGCCTCGACGTGCACCGCCCGAACCCGCATGGTATGGCTGGAAACCGCGTCTAACCCGCTGCTGAAGCTCGTCGACGTCCCGGCGGCGGCCGGCGCACCAGCGTCGCGGGCCAGCCCACGAGGCGAGCGGCCGCTGCTCGCCGTCGACAGCACCTTCGCCACGCCGTGGTCGCAGCGGCCCGTCGAGCTCGGGGCGGACATCGTACTGAGCCATCTCGCGATCGCCGGCTCGGTGCTGAAGGTGCCCGCGGCCCTTGTGCGGCTGTCCTCGCGCATCGAGCACCCAGACGATCTCGTGGAGGACGTGAGCCGCGCCCTGGACGAGGCCTGACGCGTGGACGCCGGCGGCGTGGCCGCATGGCTCGCAATGGTTGCCTGGCCGCCGCGGTCCGTGCGCGGGTTTCCGGGAGCGGTGGTGCTCGACCTCGACGGCACGCTCGTCGACACGGTCCACCTCCGCGTCGAGGGCTGGACAGCGGCGTTCGAGGAGCTCGGGATCCGGGCCGATCCTGCAGTCCTGCGCCGTCTGATCGGTGCGGACGGTCACGTGGTCGCACGGGCGGGTGTCCGGTCGGCGGGTCAGGAGCCCGACGCGGCGCTGGAGGCACGGCTCGACTATCTGGCTGGCGAGGCGTTCGGGCGGCTCAACCAGTCGCCCCGCCCGCTCCCGGGCGCGACGGAGCTGCTGACCGCGCTCGCACGCCAGGGCATCCCGCACGCGATCGCTACCGCTAGCCGGGCGGCCCAGGTGCTGACATCCGTGGACGCACTCGGGCTCGCGTCGCGGCCTCTGATCGTAGACGGGGGCCACGTTCGGCACGCGAAGCCGGCTCCTGACCTGCTGCTGCTCGCCGCTCGGCGCCTGCGCACGCCGCCGGAGGCCTGCTGGTACGTCGGCGACTCGATCTGGGATATGCAGGCGGCGCGGGCAGGCAGGATGACGGCTGCCGGCGTGACCACCGGCTTCGCCATGGCCGACGACCTGCGTCGGGCGGGTGCGGACATCGTCGAGGCGGGCCTGGACGACCTGCGCATCCACATCGAGGGCGCCACGCTGGCGGAAGGTGCTGGCCCGGCACCGGACACATGAGCGCGCTGAAGCGCGGGTGCGCCCTCACCAGGAGCGACCCGGCTGTATAGTGCGGTCGAGCTCAGGCCGGCATGGGAACGGTGTCGCCGCACTCCGCGACTCGTCCGTCGCCGCGGCCACCCATCGGCACGAAGTCGCGTCTCGTGTGGCCAATGTAGATCTGTCGCGGACGGCCGATCTTGGTGTCTGGGTCCGCCATCATCTCCCGCCACTGCGCGATCCAGCCGGGCATACGGCCCATCGCGAAGAGCGCAGGGTACATCTGTGTGGGGAACCCGAGAGCACGATAGATGATGCCGCTGTAGAAATCGAGGTTGGGGAACAGCTTGCGGTCGATAAAGTACTCGTCGGCGAGCGCCGCCTCCTCGAGCCGCAGGGCGGTCTGCAGCAGATGGTCGTCCGCGCCGAGCTTCGCTAGCATCCGTTGGGCCGCCAGCTTGATGATGCGTGCCCGCGGGTCGTAGTTGCGGTACACGCGGTGCCCGAAGCCCATTAGGCGGAAGTGATCTCTGTGGTCCTTAGCGCGGTCGATGTACTTCAGCACGTTGCCGCCGTCGGCAGCGATCTGCTCGAGCATCTCGACGACCTCTTGGTTGGCCCCGCCGTGCAGTGGGCCCCACAGGGCAGAGACGCCGGCCGAGACTGACGCATAGAGGTTGGCGCGGGCGGATCCCACCATACGCACTGTGGACGTCGAGCAGTTCTGCTCGTGGTCTGCGTGCAGGATCAGCAGCTGGCGCAGGACGTCGGCCACGTCGGGGTCGACGTCGTAGTCCTCCGCAGGGACCGCGAACATCATGCGCAGGAAGTTCTCGACGTACTCAAGCTTGTTGTTGGGGTATACGGGCGACTGGCCGACCGAGCGCTTGTACGCGAACGCGAGGATGGTGGGCACCTTGGCGAGCAATCGAATTGTGCTGATCTCGACGTCGTCGGGGTCGTACGGGTCCTCAGTGTCCTGGTAGAAGGTCCCCAGCGCCGCGACGGCCGAGGCGAGTACAGCCATTGGATGTGCGTCGCGAGGGAACGCGTCGAAGAAGCGGCGCAGGTCTTCGTGGAGCAGCGTGTGCCGCTTGAGTTCGTGGGTCCATGCCGCGCACTGATCGGCGGTGGGCAGCTCACCGTAGATCAGCAGATATGCGACCTCGAGGAAGTTCGAGCTCTCGCACAGCTGCTCAATGGGATACCCACGGTAGCGCACGATCCCTGCATCGCCGTCGATGAAAGTGATCGCGCTCCTCGCGACAGCCGTGTTCGCGAAGCCGTAGTCGAGCGTGGTGACGTGGGCGTCCCTGAGCAGGTTGCCGATCTCGACGCCCCGCTCCCCCTCTGTCCCCTCCTCAACTCGCAGTGGCAGCTCCCTGCCGTCGACCTTCAGCGTCGCGTTCGCGACCTCGAGGTGTGCCGTCTCGCTCATCGCGTCCTCACTTCGTTCTGGGGGCTGCCGCCGGGATCTCCGGCGACACGCCATCGGCGAACGTCCGGAAGTTCTCGACGAACATCCGGGCGAGTCTGCGGGCCTGCTGCGCATCCCCTGCGAAAACAACGCCCTCCCGGTTGCCCACCGCGATTTCGTAGCGGGCGGCCACGGACAGGTTCACGTGAACGAGTCGGGGGGTGAGGGTGAGGACGTCCGTCACATCGAGCTCCTGCGCTCTGCACATGCGGGCCGGTCGGCTCCGCGGCCCGGCCGTAACGGGACAGCGTAAGGGTCCGAGTGTACTCAATGGCGACGCGGCTCGCGTCGAAACGCTTTGCAGTCGCGGCCCGGACCGGGCCGCGGGCCGTGTTGGATGGGATGCACTCGAACGGGCCGTCATGCCCTCGCGCCATGTCGTGCGCGTCCACGCTCAGGCCAAGGTGCTCTGGCCCGCGCTGTCGGGAACCCCACCTGTCAGCGACCCTCCCACCGCGCCGGCTTCACGTAGCCGGTCCAGGTCCGCGGTCGAGGGCCCTGGCCCGCGATGCCGCACGAGCATCGTGAGCACACCGAACACGACAGCGGCGAGGCCGATCATCATTGCGACCGGCATACCAAAGAAGGTCCAGTCGTAGCCGGTGCGGAACGTTTCGAGCACAGCGCGCACGCCACCGTACCAGGCGAACCAGAGCGAGAACAGGTCGCCATCGCGAAGGCGCTCTGCGACGCGGCGAGAGAGCCACAGCGCGGCCAGCGCGCCGAGCAGGTCAAGGCTGGATTCGTAGAAGAAGAGGGGTTGGAAGCCGGTGTTGGCCGGATAGAGCGAGCAAGAATACTCGATCACGCGCTTCGAACAGTCGATCGCGATGCCCCAGGGAAGGTTGGTCGGCGGCCCATAGAGCTCTTGGTTGAAGAAGTTGCCCCATCGGGCGATGGCCTGACCAAGGAACACCGACGGCACGGCGATGTCCGCCCAGCGCAGGAACGAGAGGTGGTGGCGCCGCGTGTACCAGATGACGCCGATCATCCCGCCGGCGATCCCCCCGTAGATACCGAGACCGGTGTAGGGGGGCAGGATCGCCTTGATGGGATCCTGCGCGTACAGGGTGTTCCATTGGTCGACGAGGTGATACAGACGGGCGCCGATCAGGCCCAGTACGAAGACGAGGATGATGCCGTTGCCGATGTGGTCCGGGTTCTCCCGTCGCAGCTTCGCCTGGCGGGAGGCCGTCCACACGCCGACGGCGAGCGCGATGGCGTAGCCGATCCCGTAGAAGTCAATACCGAGGGGACCGATGCGCAACGCGGTCGAGACGGGTCGGATGTCGATCAGGCCGAACGCGGGCATCGGCCGAGCATAGCGGGTGCCGGGCGACCTCGCCGCACGCACCTATACTGCCCTGGAATGAACGGTCAGTATGCGTGGTGGTTCCTGGTCGTCGGCCTCTGCGTCGGCGGGGCCCTCGTCTGGCTCGTCCGCGGCCAGATGGCGCGCGAGGAAGACGACGTGGCAGAGTCCGAACGCATCCCCGAGGCGCAGTGGATCAGCCGGACGATCGAACGGGCCGGCGGCATCGCTCCGGCCGACCTGGTCGTGCAAGTGCTGGCACTGCACCGGAGCTACCTGCGCGATGCGGACCCCTTCGAGCCCAGTCTCCCGGCGGACGGCACGGAGGACGAGGTGAGCGCGAGCGACGGCGCGGGCGCGACGCACGACGGCCCGGCAATGGAACACATGACGCACTGAATCCCGCTCCTCCCCACAGGAGCGGTGCCCGGGCGGCTCCCGCCCGTATGCGGCGCTCAGGTTCGCGCTGGCACCCGCCCACGATGCACGGCAACGACGCCGGTCGTGAGCCGCCGGAACGACACGTCGACGAGGCCTGCGGCGCGCATCGTGCCGGCAAGCTGATCCGGGGAGGGGAATGCGTCGAGCGAGTCCGGCAGGTACCGGTAGGCAGACCCCCTGCCCGCGACGATCGTCCCCACGATCGGTGCCAGGCGGCGGAACAGCCCATGGTAGAGGCGCGCGTAGGGCCGCCACTGGGGCAGCGAGAGCTCGAGGCAGACCACCGTGCCGCCGGGCCGCACGACGCGGGCCATCTCGCGGAATCCGGCCTCGTAGTCGGCAAGGTTGCGGAGTCCGAAGGCAATGGTAGCCGCGTCAAACTCGGCCTCACCGAAAGGCAGCGAGAGCGCGTTCGCGACGCGGAAATGCAGCTGAACCAGGTCTCGGTGCGCGCGCGCCCCGCGACGGATCATGACCTCCGACAGGTCGACTGCCTCGACCCTGCCGAAGGGCCCGACCTTCTCCGCGACGAGTGCCGCGAGCTTGCCAGTGCCGCAGGCGACGTCGACGGCAGCGTCTCCCGTGCGCAGCTCCGCGGCCGCGACGGCGGCCCGCCGCCAGCCGCTGTCGCGGCCGAGCGTCATGAGGGAGTTCATCCGGTCATACGACGGGGCAATGCTGTCGAACATCGACGTGACGTCCGCCTCCCCGACCGGGTTGCCAGTCTTCGGTGGCTCAGGCACGTTTCGATCCCCCGCCACTCCCGAGCGTCCGCAGCGCCGCGAAAGGGGAATCTGCGAGGGCGTCGTCATCGGCTCTCGGTTCGCCGCCGAACGAGAGCGTCGCCCCGGGGCGTGGGCGGCGCTCGGGGGGCGGGACGTCCTCGCCGCGCTCGATCGCCGCGCTCCGTTCATGGCGGGCGGTCACGTTCGCGTCGCTCTCATCGCGCGCGGTGAGCAGCAGCGCAAGGTCCTCCGCGCCGAGGAAGGGGGCCAGCTCCGCGGCGTCGAGGCGGAGCAGCGCCCGGGGCGGCAGGCTCGCCATAGCGAGATCCTCGGCGGTGACCTGCTCGACGTCGTCGAGCCGTGGGTCCTCGATCACTAGCGGTCCTCGGTCGGCCTGCACGAGGACCACGGCCGAGTCGATGCGGTCGTACCGAGATTCGAGCAGCCGCCGAGCGCGAGCCAGCTGGGCGAATCCGCGCCGCAGAGCCGCCGCGTTGCTGGTGAACTTCACCTCGAAGATCCGCCCGGGCATGCCATCACGCCCCTGGACCGCATCAAGCTCCAGGAAGAGCGGCTCGTAGCTGCGCGCGTCGCGGAAGAGCACCTCGGCCGCCACGATCCGCGCCTCGAGCAGCGGCACGCGCTCGCCGAGCCAGGCGCGGACCGCAAGCTCGATGCGGCTGCTGACTCGGTACGTCGCCGTCTGCTCCTCTTTAGGACCGAACCGCCGATGGGCCAGCGCCTGCTCAGCCATAGCCGACAGGTAGGCGGGATCGTCCGGCAGCACGAGGCGGACAGACCGGACTTTCTGGACCGCGTCGGGCACGCTCACCACGAGAGCCTACCCGACAAACGGCCGCCCGTGGGCACCCGCGGTAGTGCCCGCCGCGCGAGGTTCCTCAGTCCGCGGTGAGCGCCCAACCGGGTCGGTGCAACAGCTGGCGCGGCAGAGTACCCGCCGGCAGGTGCGCCTCCAGGCAACGGACGCCGTCCCGGCCAACCACGGCCTCGTGCCACGTGTTCGACGGCAAGTCGAGCCGATCGCCGGGCTCGAGCGCGGCGACACGGGACAGCTCGCGCAACCAGAACTCGATGCCTCCCTCGACGCAGACGAGCACCTTGTCGTAGCCATGGCGGTGGGCTGGGTACCGGTCGCCGGGTCCGTTCCCCCATTCGGAGGCCTCCAGCCCTTCCCGACCCAGACTGGCGACCGCGCGGTTCGCTACGCCCAACATCGGGGCCCATTTCGGCGCCTCAAGGTCGCTCATCTTGGCCGGCCTCCCTGCGTCACCGGATCGTCAACTGCGGGCGCTGATGTATCGGAGGACAAGCTGTCCAGATCGGCGAGGTCGAGGGCTGCTCACCGCCAGGCCTCGAGCGCCTCGATCGCGTCGTCGTGCACGGACCGTGTGACCAGGAGCCCGCCGAGGCCGAACACTCCACCGACCCCGATGGCGATAAACGCCGGGAAATCGAGCCAGCGCCAGAAGATGCCGCAGACGACGACCGCGGGGATCAGGGCGGCGACGCACGCGCGCCGCGTGGGCATCGACACCTCCTGTCGATAGGCCGCACCAGCGGCCCCGCCGACTCCGGCATCCTGCCCCGGCGCGAAGTTCTTCACGCCTACTCGTTGACAGGAACATCGCCCTCGGGCAGGGTGAGCACGATCTCGCCGTCGATAATCTCCGCAGGGTAGGTCCGCAGCGGCAACTCCGCGGGTGGGTCCAGCGCCTCGCCGGTGGCCAAGTCGAAGCGTGACAGGTGCAGTGCGCAGGTGATCGAATCGCCCGTGATGAACCCCCGGTCGAGCAAGAAGTACTCGTGCGAGCAGGTCCCTTGCATGGCGCGGATCGAGCCCCCGTGGTTGACCAGCAGAACGTTGCGCGCGTCCACCTGCACCATCAGCATCGTGCCGAGCGCGACGTCCGTCGCCCGCGCCACCGCAACGTGGCGGTTCACGCCGAACTCACTGGCCGGGGACCCATTTCCGGTCGAGCTGGTCGCGCAGGCTGTCCTGGGCGGCCGGGAGCGGGATCCGGGCAACCACGGGCTCCAGAAACCCGAGGACGATGAACTTCCGCGCCAAGTCGCGCGTAATCCCGCGGCTCATCAGGTAGAAGATCTGAGCCTCGTCGATGGGTCCCACGGAACTCGCGTGGCTCGCGCGCCGCACGTCCGGCTGGTCGATCTCGAGAGATGGGATCGTGACGGAGCGCGCGTGCTTGGCGAGGAGCATGGAGAATTCGCCGAGGAAGCTGTCGGTCCCCCTGGCACTGCGGTCGATGCCGATGAGCCCCTTAAAGTACCCCCGGCTAGCTCCCTGAAAGATCCCTTTGCTGAGGAGGTCTCCGGTGGTGTCCTCCGCGCGGTGACGGGTGTAACTCGTGAGGTCGAACCGTTGGCTGCCGCCGCCGAAGACGATCTCTGCCTGGTGGACGCCGCCGCCGCGACCGACGAGGTCATTGTCGATCCGGCTCTTCACGTAGGCGCCCCCGACGATGGCGAGCGCCCAGTTGAGCCCAGCGGCCTGCCCGACCGCGGCATGACGAGTGACGATTGCGACGGTGTTCGCGCCGAAGTCCTCATTCCCCGCCACGTCGAGGGTCGCGCCCGCCTCCAGGACGACTTCGGTGGTGCCGAGCCACAGCGTCTGGTCGCCGCCATCGGGCACGGGACCAGAGGCGACCTGTTCCTCGAGGAACCGGACGTGCGCATCGCGGCCGAGCGAGATCACGGTGCGCGCGATGAGCGCCCGGCCGGATTCGCCCTGTGCCCAGCGCAGCACGATCGGGTCGGTCAGCTCCACTCCGTCGGGGACGTGGACGAGCACGCCAAGGGAGTACGCCGCGCGCGCGACCTGCGCGAACCGGTCGTTCGCGGGCAACGTGGTCCCGCCATCCAGCAGCCGCCGGAGCAGGTCCGGGTCGCGCTGCACCACGTTCTCGAATGTGTCCACGAGCACGCCCTTAGCGGCCGCCTCAGGTGACAATCCTCGTGCGACGAGGCGGTCGTTGGCGATTTCCAGCAGCGCGGAAGCTCCCGCCGGCACCGCCGACGAGATCTCGGGCGCGTCGCCGGCCGGCGCATAGGCACGCATCGTGCCGAAGAGGACGGGCCGCAGGTCCACATAGGACGTGAAGAGCGGGTTGGTCTCGATCGGGAGCTCCCGCGCCAGTCCCTCGCCCGCCAGCCGGTCGTCGACCATCCAGACGGGCTCGTCGAGTGCGCGAGCGATCTCGACCGGGGACGGCTCGGTCGCCAGGCCGAGCAGGGCTCCGGCGGGTGCGCTGGCGGACGTCGCGAGCGTCATCCGATCGCGTTATCCATCTCGAGCCGGACGAGCCGATTGAACTCGATGGCGTACTCCATCGGCAGTTCCTTCGTGAAGACCTCAAGAAAGCCCTGCACGATCAGGTTCTGAGCCTCGTTCTCGGTGAGGCCGCGGCTCATCAGATAGAAGACCTGGTCCTGGCTGATCTTGCCCACGGTTGCCTCGTGGGACATGGTCGTGTCGTCTTCTTGGATGTCGATGTAGGGGTACGTGTCGCTGCGGCTCTTGTCGTCGAGCATCAGGGCGTCACAGCGCACGCTGGTCACCACGTTCGTCGCGCCCGGCGAGACGCGGACATTGCCGCGGTAGGTGGCCCGCCCGCCGTCCTTCGACACCGACTTGCTGACGATACGGCTGCGTGTGTCGGGGGCGAGGTGGATGGCCTTGGCGCCGGTGTCCTGGTGCTGGCCCTTCCCGGCCACCGCAACGGAGATGATGTCGGCCGACGCCCCACGCCCGCGCAGGTAGATGCTCGGGTACTTCATCGTGAGCTGCGAGCCGGTGTTCGCGTCGATCCACTCCACCCTGGCGTACTCGTGCGCATGAGCCCGCTTCGTCACCAGGTTGTACACGTCGTTCGACCAGTTTTGGATCGTGGTGTAGCGGACCTTGGAGTGGGGGAGCGCGACGACCTCCACGACGGCCGCATGCAGCGAGTCCGTCGCGTAGATCGGCGCAGTGCAGCCCTCGATGTAGTGGACGCTCGCGCCCTCGTCGACCACGATCAACGTCCGTTCGAACTGGCCGGTGTTCTCGCCGTTGATGCGGAAGTAGGCCTGCAGCGGCAAGGGGACCTCGACGCCCTTCGGGACATACACGAACGACCCGCCCGACCAGACGGCGCTATTGAGGGCGGCGAACTTGTTGTCCTCCGGGGGAACAACGGTGCCGAAGTACCGGCGGAAGATCTCGGGGTATTCCTGCAGCGCCTGGTCCGTGCCCATGAAGACCACGCCGAGCTTCGAGAGCTCCTCGCGCACGGAGTGGTAGACGACTTCGGAGTCGTACTGCGCGCCGACTCCGGCCAGGAACTTGCGCTCGGCCTCGGGGATGCCGAGCTTCTCGAACGTGGCCTTGATCTGCTCGGGGACGTCGTCCCAGGACTTCTCCTCCCGCTCCGACGGCTTGCGGTAGTACATGATCTTCGCGAAATCGATCCGCGACAGGTCGCCGCCCCACTGGGGCATGGGCCGCCTCAGGAAGTGGTCGTAGGCGCGCAGCCGGAACTGCAGCATCCACTCGGGCTCGTGCTTGAAGCCACTGATCTCCTCGACCGTCGACCGCGAGAGACCCCGCTTGGTCTCGCGGAGGTAGACGATCTCGTCCTTGAAGTCGAACTTCGAGCGGTCGTTCGAGACCGTCTCACGGGTGGCCGTCATGCAGTCTCCCTGGCGCCTGGCGGGGCGGGTGCGTCGTGCTCATTGTCGCGCGGCTCGCGTGAAGGGATTGCGGGAAGGGGACGCGCGGGGCTGCCCCGTGACCGGGTCCGCCCCGCCTTTCCCGTAATCCCGACTGATTCTATCGGAATTGTGCCGGCCCGGTCAACGGTAACCCGAAGAATAGTCACGTACCGTTCCCTGTGGACTTTGCCTGCGGCAAGCGGGCGTACTACCCACGTGTGTGTGCAGCACCGAAGGAGTACGCCCCGATGAGAAGCGTAGTCGCGCTCGATGAGCGCACGCCAGCGCAGCGCTGGGCCGAGGGCCGCGACCAGGAGGCGCTGCGGGACGAGCTGCGGCCGGAGCTGGCCTGGAGGGCACCATGGAGGACGAGCTGACGGGGCTCCTTGCCGCGCACCGCTACGAGGCGGACGGTGACCCGCCTCGACGCACGCAACGGGTACTTCCGACGCTGGCTCACGACCGAGCTCGGGGCCATCGAGCTCACCGTCCCGCGTGCCCGCGTGCGGTCCTACCGGCCCTCGTTCCTGGAGCGATCCGCGCGGCGCACAACCAGCGTCGACCGCGTTCTGCGGCGGGCGTTCCTGCGCGGGCTCTCCACCCGCGCGACGGCCGCCTTGGCGGGCGAGCTGACCGGGTGCCGCTTTCGGCGGCGGCGGTGAGTCATCCACAGGCGCTAAGCGTGTCAGTTCGGATGAGCCGGTGGATCAAGGACTGCCGGAAGCGCAGGTTTGCGATACCAGTCGCGACGGGGCGGACGGCCGTGTCCAGCAGCGCAACGATCCGCACGCAAGCGACGCCTGCCAGGCCGCCACGCCAGGCTCGACGCTCGAGGCGGAAGGGTCGTCAAACGCGGTCCCCCGTTTCCCGCCAGAGTGGCGCGGGAGGCTCAAGGGGGTGTGACCGTCACCCGGGAAACCCCGGTTGCCAGCGCGGGGGATCAGCCCGGCCAACGCGCGCCTGGGGCGCTGCTCGAGGACTCGTGGCTCCCGCTCCGGTGCCGGCCATCCCAGTGGGCCGGCATCTCGGAGACCCAGGTATCGCGCCCGGCCCGGGTCCCGGTGCCACTCTCCGGGCCGCCACCGCGCTCGCCTGTCGCGATGCCCGTCAGGCGGTCGATCGCCCCCCACGCTCCATGGCGCTCCGCCGGGAGGACCACTGCGAGTCCTGGACTTCGCCTGGCCCAGGATCATCGGCAGCCTCCGTCCCTTTCGATCCCATCCCGATAGGTAGCCGTCCGGGTATTCCCGCCTCAGCTACCCGACGACCATGCGGTCACCTCCGGGACGCCGCCCCCGATCGCGTTCCGTCGTTTCCATCGTCGTAACGCCTGTGGGCCAACTGCGTCAGGGTAACCCGCGCCACTCGGCACTCGCCCCGTGGCGTTATCTCGGACAGACTCCAGAAGAACGCCGTCGAGTAGCCCACTCAGGCGGCCGCCCGACCGATCCGAAGGCCCGGAGGTCACGGGGTTCCTCATGGACCGCGAGCGATCCCCAAGGAGATCCACCAACTCGACCACTGGGGCACCCCGTGGACCCGCGACGAGGTCGGCTACATCGCGCAGCGACCGTTCGGGGGGCACAGCTACCCGCGCGCGACCCTGGCCGCCGACAAGACCGGCTTCTTCGAGATGCAGACGCTGTACGACCAGCTCCAGCGGTACCGAAGCTTCACGCGGTACGACGAGTTCTTCGTCACCGACATCCTCGTCAGGGACGGGGCGTTCGCCGGACTCATCGGCCTGGACATGACCTCGGGTGAGACGGTCGCGCTCCGTGGCAAGGCGCTGCTTATTGCCTCGGGCGGCGGGGGCACGCTCTATGGGTTCACGACCTACTCGCAGACGGTGACCGGCGACGACCTGGCCATGGCGTGGCGCGCAGGCCTGCCCCTGGAGGACATGGAGTTCCTCCAGTTCCACCCGACCGGACTCGTCCCGAGCGGCATCCTCATGACCGAGGCGTGTCGTGGCGAGGGCGGCTACCTGCGAAACAACCAGGGCACGCGTTTCATGGCTGACTACGCGCCCAGGCTCATGGAGCTCGCGCCGCGGGACATGGTTTCGCGGGCCGAGACCGAGGAGATCCTCGCGGGGCGCGGCTTCAGGACGCCCGATGGACAGGACTACCTCGAGCTCGACCTCACCCACCTTGGCGCAGACCGCATCACGAGCCGTCTGCCGCTCATTCGCGAGGTGGCGATCAAGTTCCTCGGGCTGGACCCCATCGCGGCGCCGATCCCAATCCGGCCGGTCGCTCATTACTCCATGGGTGGAATCGAGACCGACATCAACGGCCTCACGCGCATCGCCGGGATCTGGGCCGCGGGCGAGGCCGCCTGCGTCTCGCTCCACGGCGCCAACCGGCTGGGCTCCAACTCCACGGCAGAGTGCCTCGTGTGGGGCGCGATCACGGGCCGCGAGATCGCAGCCGCGCTGCCCGGGCTCGTCGCCGCCGCGCCGCTCCCAGCCGACGAGGCTGGGCGAGCGGAGGAGCGCATCGCGCACGCCCTCGCGCGGCAGGGTGACGAGAACCTGTACGAGCTGCGTCGCGAGCTGCGAGCGACCATGGACGCGTACGTCGGCGTGTTCCGCAACGGCGACGACCTGGCGACCGCGCTGGCGAACATCCGGGAGATCCGGCAGCGCACCCAGCGAGCGCCGGTCCGCGACAAGTCGCGCGTCTACAACACGAACCTGATCCACGCCCTCGAGCTCGAGAACCTCGTGGACGTCGCGGAGGTGACGGTGACCGGCGCGCTCGCCCGCCAGGAGTCGCGGGGCGCTCATGCCCGTCGGGACTTCCCGACCCGCGACGATACGAACTGGCTCAGCCACACGTTGGCCTACGACACACCGGCGGGGCCACGACTCGAGTACAAGCCAGTGACCATCGACACGTGGACGCCGGTCGAGCGTACGTACTAGCTGTAGCCTCTGGAGGTCGGCCAATGGGATCCCGTGCACATCCGAATCGGCTGGGCATCCTCGGCTGGATCGGCGGCGGGCGCTGGGGCTTCGAGCGCTACATGTACGCGCTTCACCGCGTCACGGGCTTGGGCCTACTCGCGTACTTCCTCATGCACATCTTCGTCACGTCCGCCCGCGTCCTCGGCCCCGGCGCCTGGCAGCACGCGATGGCGCTCGTCTCCGGCCCGGTGTTCGAATTCGGCGAGTACCTGGTCTTCGCGGCCTTCGCCTTCCACGCGGCCAACGGGATTCGCCTCGTGCTCATCGAGCTGGGATTCGTTGTTGGGCGGCCGATCGATCCCGTCTACCCGTACGCGACCTCGGTCGGCCGTCAGCGCCCCCTCGCCGGGGCGGTGATGATCATCGCCGCCGTGGTCGCGCTGTGGGGCGGCGCTGACTTCTTCCACCTACCCTAGGAGGCCGGGACATGCGCGATCGAACGCTCTGGACGTGGCACATCGACGCAGCCCTCGTGGTCCTCGTCCTGCTCAGCCTCCACATGGCGATCATGCACCTCAGTGCCACGCTGGGCATCTTCGGCGTCCCCGGCGTCAGCCCGGTGGGGTGGGCAAGCGTGGTGGCGCGGATGAAGAGCTGGTTTTTCGCCATCACGTACGTCGTTCTGCTCGGGGCGGCGCTCTACCACGGGCTCTACGGGTTCCGGAACATCCTGCTCGAGCTGAACCCGGGCGCTCCCATGCGACGGACGATCAATGTCGGGCTGTCAGCCATTGGGCTAGCGCTGTTCGTCTTCGGGACGTGGGCCGCGCTCGCATCCCCCGGTGCCGCCACGATGGTTGGAGACTGACGTGAGCGGCGCGCGCGCGGGTACGGTCACGTTCCACATATGCCGGTACGACCCCGTGACGGATCGGGAGCCTCGCTGGGAGGATCACCGCATCGAGGCCACGCCGGGCATGACGGTGCTCGACGGGCTATGGCAGGTGAAGGAGATCGCACCGACGCTGGCGTGGCGCTCGTCGTGCCGGATGGGCGTCTGCGGCTCGTGCGGCATGCTCGTCAACGGACGGCCCCGCCTCGCGTGCAACACGCAGATCTTCGAACTCGCCACCGACGTCGTGGCGGTCGCGCCGCTGCCGAACTTCAGCATCCTCAAAGACCTCGTCCCGGACCTCGTGCCCATGTTCGAAGCACACCGCGAGCTGATGCCATACCTGCTACGCGAGGACACCGCCGAACAGGACAACCCGACGAGGGAGTACCGGCAGACGCCCGCGGAGCTTGAGGCCTACCTCCAGTTCAGCTACTGCATCAAGTGCGTGTGCTGCATGGCCGCGTGCCCGACGGTCGCCACCGATGCCCGGTACGCCGGCCCGATGCCCCTCACGCAGGCGCAGCGCTACAACTGCGACTCCCGCGACGCGGGGTTCCGAACCCGCCGGGAGATTCTCTCCGGCGCGGGCGGGCCGTGGCGGTGCCACTACGCGGGGGAGTGTTCGCAGGTCTGCCCGAAGGGCGTCGATCCGGCCAAGGCGATTCAGCTCATGAAGCGGGATCTCGTGTTCGACCTGCTGCGCCTCACCCGACGGCCGGCTCCTGCGCTCGTCGCCGAGCCGCCCCACGGGACTCCTGGCGAGGGCATTCCGGCGGCTCCCGCACGCACCGTCGGCGGCGAGCTGTGAGGCGACCAAGCTCGCGAGCGCGGAAGCTGTTGCGACTCGCGCTCTCGTCTGGCGCAACGCCTGAGAGGGAGGAGCTCATATGAAGCCACGTGTTGTTGGAGACCCGATCCGTGGCGCGGACCTCCTCGAGCACCCGCTGCTCAACAAAGACCTCGCGTTCGACGAGGACGAGCGCGACGAGCTTGGCCTGCGTGGCCTGCTGCCGCCCGGCATTCGTTCCATCGAAGAGCAGGTCGCGCTGGAGCTCGAGCACGTCCGGCGCAAGACCGACGAGCTCGAGCAGTACATCGGGCTGGCCGCGCTGCAGGACCGCAACGAGACGCTGTTCTACCGGCTGCTCGTGGAGAACATCGAGGAGTTCATGCCCATCGTCTATACGCCGACGGTGGGACGCGCGTGCCAGCAGTTCAGCCATGTGATGCGCCGCCCACGCGGCCTGTGGATCACGCCGGACGATTCCGGACGCATCGTCGACCTGCTGCGCAACGCGCGGCACGAGGATGTCCGGCTGATTGTCGTCACCGACAACGAGCGGATCCTGGGCCTCGGCGACCAGGGCGCCGGCGGCATGGGGATCCCCATCGGCAAGCTGGCCCTGTACACCGCAGGAGCCGGGATCTATCCCTCGCTGACGCTCCCGGTGTCGCTCGATGTCGGCACCGACAACCAGACGCTCCTGGCGGACCCGCTGTACATGGGCTACAGCCATCCCCGCCTGCGCGGTGAGCCGTACGACGAGTTCATCGAGGAGTTCGTCGAGGCCGTCAACCTGGTCTTCCCGCATGCGATCCTGCAGTGGGAAGACTTCAAGCAGCACAACGCCATCCGGGTCCTCGACCGCTTCCGCCACCGCGTGGCGAGCTTCAACGACGACATTCAGGGCACGGCGGGCGTCGTGCTCGCAGGCCTGTTGGCCGCCCTCCGCATCCTCGGCGAACCGCTCCATCGCCAGCGCATCGTCTTCCTGGGATCAGGCGCCGCCGGCGTGGGTGTTGCGCGCCTGGTGCGCGCCGCCATGGATCGTGAGGGCGCGGACGCCGCCACGATCGCCGGCGCCATCGCGATGCTCGACACGCACGGCCTGGTCTACTTGGGGCGCACGCCGCTCGACGCAGACAAGCGCGAATTCGCGCTCTCCGCCGAGATGATGGCGCACCACGGGTTCGAGGGAGATGGCCCGTTCGACCTCGAGACGGTGATACGCCACGTGCAGCCCACGATGCTGATCGGGACGAGCCAGACGCCGGGCGCGTTCACCGAGGGCGCCCTCCGCGAGATGGCGCGCCACGCCCGCATCCCGGTCGTCTTGCCGCTCTCGAACCCGACCTCGAAGACTGAGGCACTCCCAGAGGACATCATGCGCTGGACCGAGGGGCGTGCGGTGATCGCCACGGGCAGCCCGTTCCCGCCCGTCGAAGTGAATGGCCGACAGCGGCTCATCGGCCAGGCCAACAACGTGTTCGTCTTCCCGGGCGTCGGGCTCGGCGCGATCGTGGCCGATGCGCGCGAGGTGACCGACGAGATGTTCCTGGTCGCGGCCCACACGCTGGCCGACCTCGTGACGCCGGACCGGCTCGCCGCGGGGGCGATCTACCCGCCGGTGGCGTCGCTCCGGGACGTCACGCGTGCGATCGCGGTGCGCGTGGTGTGTCAGGCGCGTGACTGTGGCGTGGGACGCGGCATTCACGACGAGCAGATCGAGGGCGCCGTCGACGACGCCATGTGGTACCCGGCATATCCGCGCTACGTGCCA
>JBKQRF010000057.1:0-11010 GCA_052144055.1 Candidatus Limnocylindrales bacterium | reverse complement strand
AGCCTGCGCAGCAAGCTGCAGAACGACTACCGCCAGCCGCGCTTCATCGCCACGGTGCCGGGCCAGGGCTACCGCTTCATCCCCACCTTCTCCAACCTGGGCTGGGACGGCGGACCGGCCACGCGCCCGGAGCGCTCGAGGCGTCGCGTGTGATGGCGACCCGACGAACGTGGACAGGCGACACACCTCCGCGGCGGGGTAGGTTCAGCGGTACCTTCAGTGATCTCGCGACGTCGCTCGGGTGGTGGCTCGGGGGGAGATGACGAATCATCATGACGCGACGGTGACAATCTGAATGGACAACGCGAGAGGGGGACTTTCCATCGCCGCTGTCGCCCGAACCCGGCGCGTCGTCGCCCCCGAGGCCGCTGCGCGCCTCGATGCCGTCCTCGTGGGAGTGGTCGCCGCGCTCATCGTTGGCGCGGTCGCCTCGCTCGCCGTGCCCGGCCTGCACGTACGGGTCGTTGCGCCGGCACTCAACCTCGTGCTCGACACCGTCACCACCGTCGTCACCCTGTCCGTCGCCGCACTCGGCTGGGTCCGCTACCGCGAGCGCGGGGAGCCGGTGGCGCTGTTCCAGGCGGCGGCCTTCCTCGTCCTGGCCATCGCCAACGGCCTGACGCTCGGGCTGGCCATGAGCGGCCTCGATGCGCGCACCGGCATGGCTCTCTCGGCGCCGGGGCAGGCCCCCCTCTACATCTTCACCCTCGCCCGCCTGCTCGTCGCAGGCTTGCTCGTGGTGGGGGGCCTGGCGGGCCTGCGGCACCGCCAGCCGCGCCGACCCATGGTCGTCCTGCTCGGGTCGGCGCTCGCCGTGCTCCTCCTGATCGCGCTCGTCGAGGCGGGGGCCGCGTCTCTGCCGCCGCTCGGGTCCGTGGTGGCCGCCACTGGTGTGCCGGGCGCCTCCGCGCCCGGCGCTGCGCTGCCGTCGCCGACCCTGCTCGGCGCGAGCGCCGGGGTCCTCGTGGCCGGCCTTTACCTGTGGGCCGCGGCGCTGTCGCGGCGACTCTGTCGCCGGGACCGCTCGGTCGCGGACGGGTATCTGGCAGTCGGCCTCGTGGTCGCCGCTTTCGCGCAGGTGGCGAACGCGATGTACCCGGGCACCTACACCGGGCTCGTCACAAGCGGCGACCTGCTGCGACTCGCCTTCGACGTGATCCTGCTGCTGGGCATTCAGGCCGACATGCGCGCGACCCTCGTCCACCTCCGCTTGGCCAACGCGGACCTGGCGCGCCTGCAGGATGTGGAGGTCGAACGGGCCGCCCTGGCGGAGCGCGCGCACCTCTCGCGGGAGCTCCACGACGGCGTCGCGCAGAACCTCTGGCTGGCCAAGCTCAAGGCGGGCCGCCTGGCCGCCCTGCCCGATCTCGGGCCGGAGGCCAGCGCACTGACCGACGAGCTGGGCGAGGCGATCGACGCCGCACTCGCGGAGGCCCGTCAGGCGGTGGCCGCCATGCGCCTAGCCGGCGAGCCGGTCGGCACGCTACGCGAGCTGCTGTCCCGCTCCATCGACGACTTCGCCGACCGCTTCGGTCTGCGTGTCGAGTTCGACTGCCCCTCCGACCTGCCCCCGCTCACCCCGCGGGCCCACGCGGAGGCCCTGCGGATCACGCAGGAAGCACTGACCAACGTGCGACGCCACGCCGACGCGACGGTGGTGCGCGTGCGGGCCGCCGTGGAGGACGGCCGGCTCGTCCTGGTGGTGGGCGACAACGGCTGCGGCTTCGACCCCGACGCGGTCGGTGCGAGCGCGTATGGACTGGCGGGGATGCGCGAGCGGGCCGCCATCATCGGCGCTGAGCTGCACATCGACTCAGCGCCCCAAGACGGGACCCGCGTCAGCCTCCTCGTGCCGCTCGCCCTCGCCGGGACACCGGCCAGTACCGGCGCGCCATGACCGACACGTCACGCTCGGGACCTCTGCGCGTCATGCTCGTCGACGACCACGCGCTGGTGCGGGCGGCGGTGCGCCAGGCGCTCAGCGCGCCAGACGTCGAGCTGGTTTCCGAGACGGGCAGCGCGGAGGAAGCGCTCGCGCTGGCTCCACAGGTGCGCCCCGATGTGCTCCTCGTTGACATCGCACTGCCCGGCATGGACGGCGTCGAGCTTGTGCGCGAGCTCGCGCCGCGGCTTCCCGAGACGCGCATCGTGATGCTGACCGTGTCGGGTGCCCAGCACGACCTGCTCGACGCGATGCGCTATGGCGCGGTTGGCTACCTGACCAAGGACGTGACGCCCGAGGGCCTGCTGCGCGCGGTGCGGAGCGCCTCCGAGGGCGAGCTGGCCATGCCGCGACGGATGGCAGCACAACTCGTGCATCGCTTGGAGGAGACCGCGCACCCGACAAGGGCCGCGAGCGACCCGGCGCTGGGCACGCTCAGCGAGCGCGAGCAGGCGGTGCTGCGGCTGCTCGCGGAGGGCCGAACGGACCGCGAGATCGCGGAGGCGCTGACGATCTCGCCCCGCACGGTGGAGACCCACGTCGGCGGCATCCTGCGCAAGCTCGGAGTCACGAGACGCGCCGAGGCCGCGCGGCGCTATCGCGCGCTCGACTGACGCTGCGCCCCCCCCTAAGGGTAGTCCGGATCAGCCCCGGGCGGCCGCCCGTGCCGCGGCGATCTCGACTCGCAGCAACCGGGGCCGGTCCACGTCGAGCGAGGCCCCCTGCCCGTGACGCAGCACGAAGAGGAGCCGCTCCCCCGAGAGCATAGCCTCCTCGATATCTGCGAGATCGAAGGACAGCGTGTGGCGGCCCACGAGGACGAGGCGCCGCGAGGTCACGTAGAGGTCGCCGGCGAGGCCGCTCGCTACGTCGGAGCCCAGCAGGGGCTGGCGCCGGTCGAGCATGGCCGATCGGCGCACCGCGAAGACACGCTCGTCCGACGTGAGCAAGGGGGCGATGCGCGGGTCGGGTTCGAGCGCCGCCATCGCCTGCGTGCGGTACCGCTCGCGGGCCTGATCAGCGGCCGCTTCGTCGGCCTCGGCACGGGCCAGGATCGCGGCCGCGTCCCGCAGCGCCGGCGCACCGCTGGCGCCCACGGCGTCCGGTGATCCGCGGGCAGGCGTGGGCCGGTCGGTGCGCTCCATTCCGCCACTCTACGGCCGCCCGGGGGCCGGGCGATATCCGTGGAAGTACGTAGGCGTGTACGGATCTGCGGCTCCGTATACGGAGGTCATTCTCCGCACTTGTACGGAAGCGAATTCCGTACTTGCACGGATACCCGATTCCGTACTCGCCTCCGGGCAAGTACGGATGACGGCTCCCGCTCGACGCGCAATGGTGGGGCGAGTCGGCAGCGCGAGAGCTAGCGGGTTCACCCGGTGGCTCCGACGTTCGCCCCCACGCCGCAGCGGGGATGACTTGGCAGGCACGACGGCACCCGGCCCGAACGTCACCCCGGCGCAGAGACCGGGAGGTCCAGCCATGCACGCCAGGCGCACGAGCCGTCTCTCCCGTCTCCTGACCGGCCTGCTCGTCGCAGTCGGGGTGGCCGTGCTGGCGCTCGGCATCGCTGTCCGCGTGGAGAACCTGCGCTTCCAGACGGTCCTGAGCGGGTCCATGCGGCCGACCGTCTCGCCCGGCGACGTCGCGGTCACGCAGGCCGTCCCGACGAGCTCGCTCCGGGTGGGCGACGTGATCGTGTTCTACCCGCCCAACGAGACGCAGGCGGTGATCCACCGCATCGCGTCGCTGCGGAACGGTGTCATCACCACGAAGGGCGACGCGAACCCGATCGCCGACCCCTGGCACGTCACGCTCATGGGCTCGACCGCGTACCGCCTGGTCGCCGTCGTGCCGTTCCTCGGCTGGCTGGCCGAGCTGCAGCGGCCTGCGCTATTGCTCGCCGGCCTGCTCGTCGGCCTGGGAATCCTGCTCGAGCTCTGGAAGGAGGTGAGGGCCAGATCAACGAAACCACAGCCCGAGCCTCAATCCTGACCCTGTGGTGCGTCCCGTCCAAGACAGCGCGTCCCGGAAGGTAGGAACAGCATCGTGTCTCTCCGGAAAGTCGCCGCACTCCTCGCGGCGTTCGGCCTGATGGTGGGCCTCATCGGCATCGGCAGCGGCGTCGGCGCCCAGTTCACCGCATCGCTCTCGGCCACCGAGAACATCCACGTCGGCTCGTTCGGCTGCATCATCTCCGGCTCCAGCGCGGGCACGATCTCGGGCGACCAGACGTCTGTGGTCTACAACGCCCCCGACATCCTGAGCTCCGCAGCCGGGAGTGCCCCGTTCACCTTCACCGTGAAGTCGACGGGCTCCATCCCGGTCAAGCTCCAGGTCAGCGAGACAACCCCGCCCAGTCCGTTCACGAGCATCCTTGCCGCGCCCGTCGCCGACGTGGTCCTGACGCAGAACCAGACCCACGATTACGACGCCGGCCTCCAGTGGACCGAACTCGGGATGGGCAACCTCGGCACGGGCGTTGGGATCGTGTACACGATCAACTGCGTTGAGGTCGGTGGCGGGGGCGCTGGGTTCAGCGTCGGCTACTACGCGGTCAACAATGGCGGCACCGAGTACGCGCCGGGCACCTGGTGCCGCTCGACCGCGCCGATCCCAACGACCGCCATTGCGGGCGGAGGAACTGCCTATCAGTCGCTCAGCAGCGGCGCACTCAACCTGGACATCCTGAGCGCAGCCGGCTACGCCGACACCGGGTTCTACGTCCCGCTCGGCTCGCTCGGGTCCATCTCGTCGGGCTACTCGATCACGGCCACTGGCCCGGTCACGACAAACCTGTACTTCGACACTAACGGAGACGGCCAGTTCTTCGCCTGGACCAACGGCTGCATGAGCAGCCTCGACGGGGACACCTACGCCGCCGCCTCCCCGGCCACAACGACCGTCACCCCCTCCACGACCTTCCAGGTCTTTGCTGGCGACGGCGCTGGCAACACGTACACCCTCGCGGAGCTCGAAGCCGGCGACGATGCCGGCATCGGCCCCGGCAGCAACGTGGCGGCCTGGGTCGGGATCGACGTCAACAGCGGCTCGGCCAGCGCGACGATCACCGCGGCGCCGTGATCGCCGTCTAGTCCACTTAGGAGCGATGTAGATCATGGGCGGCGTCGGAGGGGGGCGCCGCCCATGATCAACGTGTCCACCTGAAGGGCTCCAGCGCGGGGTGAGCACACACCGGGCTGGGTTCCCCTCGGACCTCACCGAGCCAGTGTCATGGTGCAACCTGACGAACGCCTCGCCCGGCGGTCGCAACAGGATCACCCGCGAAGCGGGGCGAATGGCTCGGCCGCGTGGCGGTGGTCATGTCAACGCGCAGGCGATCGGGAGGCCGCGTCATGGTGATCCACCTCAGTAGAGGTCGGAGTCGATGAGCAGAACTCGGGTCCACGCCATGGGCGAGCTCGAGGTAGCGCCGGGTGACGAGGAAGCGACGCCGCCGCGAGCGCGACATCCTCGCCGCAAGTTGCTGCTCGGTGCCCTGGTCGGCGTGGCGCTGATCGCCGCGCTGCGGCTCATTATCACCAGGCGCGGCCGGAGCGCCCCCGACGCGCGCGTCATCGGACCGTCGCAGCCCGCTGATGCACTTGTGGAGAACTCAGAGCCGATGACCGGCACAGAGGACTACGCCACCGTGGACCCCGAGGGTGCCCCGGTCCCCGAGACAGCGACGACGACACGGGTGCGACGTCACCGCGCGCGGCGGCTTGTCGGTGCCGTAGTCGGCGTGGCGCTCGTCGCCGTCCTCGCGCTCATCGTCTTCATCGGCGCCGGGATCGTCGGCACCCCCTGGTACCACATGGTCACGGTCGACGGCGGCTCCATGGCGCCGACGATCGCGCGCGGGGACCTCATCGTGGTCGGGCCGGCTCCCGCCAGGGTCGAGCCCGGCATGATCCTCGTGATGAGCGTGGACGGCCAGCTCGTCACGCACCGCGTTGTGGCCGTCAACCCCGACGGGACGTTCGTGACGCGCGGGGACGCGAACCGCGTGGACGACACGTGGAGCAGCCGGAGCGTCCAGGTCGACGGACAGTACGTCGCGACCGTGCCCTGGCTGGGACGCCTGCTGGCGGTCCGGACCACCTCCGAAGCCTCGTTCACGGACGCAACAACCGCGGGCGTGACCATCACCGTGGAGGGCTGGCCCACGCCCGACCTCACGGCCACGGTGCGGATCGAGCCGCAGTCGATCGACCTCGCGGCGGACGGCGATCTCACGGCCTACGTCGACAGCCTGCCCACCCCGTACCTGCTCTCGGAGATCGACCGCTCGTCGGTCTCGCTCTGCTACCAGGACACCTGCACCTCGAGCGACACGCCGGCCACGCTCGACGCGGACGGCTCGCTCGAGGCGACCTTCACATCGGCGGCGCTGGCCGGCCTCGTCGGGACCGACCAGGGTGAGATCGACCTGTCGGTGCAGGGGTCGCTCATCGACGGCAGCACGTTCCACGGAGACGATCCGATCAGCGTGACGAACCCGGACGCGTCGCCGACGCCGAGCGACTCGCCCTCGCCGTCCCCCACGCCGAGCGCATCAACCTCGCCCTGCCCGATCGCCCTGTTCAGCTACGGCAAGTCCGGGGCTGAGCCATACCCGATGCTGGCGGTCCGCGTGTGGACGAATGCCACGCTGCCCGCTGACTGCAACTTGTCCTTCTCCTTGAACTCCTACACGACACAGGGACCGGACTGGCCCACTAGCGAGACGGAGGCGCTCCTCGACCACCAGAGCGTCACCCTTGATGCAACCAACTTGTCCGCCACCTTGACGGTGCAGCAGCCAGCCTGCTTCGGGCAGACCGACTTCTACAGCGGGACAACCCGGTTCGACGGTGTCGATGGCCCGCTGCCGCAGTACCCGGACACCGACGTGCCGCAGCCGGTCCTGGCCTGGTCGAACGGCGGCACCGCCTGCGCGGGCGCGACGGACAGCCCCACGCCGAGCGACTCGCCGGCGCCTACCGACACGCCCACGCCGGACCCGAGCGCGACAACGGACCCGACCCCCACGGCCATACCGTCGCCGACCGATGCACCGACGCCGGCACCCACCGTCGCCCCGAGCCCGACCGCCACGCCAGCGCCGTCACCGAGCGACTCGGCAGCACCGTCGCCGACCGATGCCCCAACCCCTGCCCCTACCGCCACGCCGGACCCGACGGCTGACCCGACGGCTGCGCCCACCGAGGCCCCCGACCCGACGCCTGCCCCCAGCGACTCGGCAGGCGACTGACGTGCGTCGGGCGGCAGCCAGACCGGCGCGGCCGCCCGGCGGGCCGCCCGAGCCGCCTGCTCCCGTCCGTCGATCGTCGGTTGGAGAGTAGGACCCTCGTGAGAAGGCTGGCCACGCCGCTCGTGCTGCTGGCCCTCGCGCTCGCCCTCCTGGGCGCCGCCATCGCGGCCCCGGCTCCCGCCATCGTGTCCGCCTCGACCATCCTCGCCGACGGGCAGCTGACGCTCCGGCTCACCTCTACGACCCCCGGGGCGACCTTCTCGGGCAACACGCTCGTCTGCCCGCCCGTGCTGATCACGAGCTCGTCGGGCGCGGACCTGACCGCCTGCCAGTTCACGATCACGAGCACGGGCGCCGTGCAGCCGAGCTCCGTCACGGTGACCGAGGCCGCCAGTGGGATCACGCCAGCCCAGGCGTCGGACCACAAGTTCGCCATCGTCCCCCGGCCGGGCCCCGGTGCCCTGGTCCCACTGGGGACGGCGTCGCAGACGCTCTACACGTTCAGCGGGGCGCAGCTCCCGGCGACCGTGAACCCGGGCGTCGTGTGGGGCGCCGACGCCGGTACCCCGCTCAACGACAGTGACCTCGGCGCGTCGATCGTCGTGACGTACACCGTGGTCGCCGAGGCCCCCGCACCGGCGCCGACCGTGCAGCTCACCCTCATCAAGGCCGTCTGCCCCTCCTACTCGGCCGTCCCCGCCAACACCAACCCGAGCAACCTGTGGGCCGGCACCGACAGCAACTGGAGGGTGCTCGACACGGCGGTCCAGCGGGTCCTCGTCAATCCCGCGACCGAAATCCCGGCCGCCTGCCGGAGGGCTGCCGGCTGGCACTTCACGGTGTCCAGCGGTCCGTCGACGACTCAGACCACGGCGGCCACCGATCAGACCGGCAGCGTCACGCTCACGCTCTCGGCGGCCCAGCTCGCCATGTCCCAGGCCACGGGCTGGCAGACGGGCGTCCTGGTGACGGAGGTCGAGCAGCCCCGCTTCACCTTCGGCGAGCTGCGCTGCTACCGCGACATCCAGAACGGCGACAACCTCGAGTCGATCTTCAACCTGCAGGCGGGCGACACCTCGCTCTACTGCATCGCCTACAACGTCCCGGCGGCCCCTGCGCCGACACCCACCCCAACGCCGAAGCCAACCCCAACGCCCACGCCGAAGCCCACGCCGAAGCCCACGCCGAAGCCCACGCCGACTCCGTGCCCCACGCCGACCCCCAAGCCGACCCCAAAGCCGCGAGCCGACTGACGGTGTCCCCGGGTACGTCGCCGACGCGTGGACGCGCGTATCCTCATCGGCGATGAGCGACGCTCGGGAAGGTCGCCTCGTTCGCCCCGATGGGCGGACCGTCGCCTGGAGCGAGTGCGGGGTGGAGCACGGACGGCCGGTCCTGCGCCTGCCGGGTACCCCCGGGTCACGCTTCTCGCTGCCGGCCGACCGGACACCGTGGGTCGAGCGCGGCCTGCGGGTGCTCACCGTCGAGCGCCAGGGCTTCGGCGCCTCGACGCGGCTGCCGGGGCGAGGCTTCAGCGAACACGCCGACGACCTGGCGGCGATCCTCGACCACCTCGGGATCTCTCGGGTACCCGTGTACGGGGGCAGCGGCGCCGCACCCCACCTCCTCGCCTTCGCCGCGCGCCATCCCGAGCGAGTGTCGGCCGCCACGGTGGTCGAGGGCATCGCCCCCCTCACCGACGAAGAGGTGCGCCAGCAGGTCGCCTTCAACGTCACAGGCGACGGGCTGGCGCGGGCGGGCCAGGTCGACGCGCTACGCGCCATGCTTGGCGAGGCTCGCAGCGCGATCCTGGCCGATCCGACCGCCGGGTTCCGCGACATGATGGCCACCGCCCCGCCCGACGATCAGGTCATCCTGGCCGACCCGGCCTGGATGGCCGCCTTCGGGCGCGGCCTCTCCGAGGCCCTGACGCCCGGCGTGGACGGCTGGCTCGACGAGGCCCTTGTCATCAACGGCGAGTGGCCGGACATCGACCTGGGCGCGGTGACGAGCAGCGTCACCTGGTGGCACAGCCGCGCCGACCGCAACTGTCCCTTCTCGGCCGCGCAACGGCTCGTCGCTCGTCTGCCGCACGCCCGGCTCGTCGTGTGGGAGGTGGCCGGTCATCTCGTCACCGCCCGGCGCGAGCCCGAGATCCTCGACGAACTCCTGGCGCGTGCCGGGACGCCGGTCGGGGTGGACTGAGGCAGCCGCTGGAAGGAGACCGCCGCTCACGGGTGGCAACGCGAAGCAACCTTGACCCGACGGCCTCGACCGATCCTCAGGCGCGAAACGCCGCGAGCAAGGCCACGCCCAGGGCAATCGCCCCCACGCCCGTGACCTGGATGCGGCTGAGGCGCTCGTGGAACAGCACCCATGCCGCAACCGCCGCGATGGCCGCGAACTCGGAGCCCAGCACGGACGCGATGGCGATCCCTTGCTCGGACGCGACCGTGTAGATCGCGAACCCCACGACCTCCATCACGCCCGAGGCCGTCACGAACGGCGCCGCCTGCCGGGTCAGTCGCAGGTTCCTCGTGAACAGCAGGGGCAGGGCGATGAACAAGAACCCGACCAAGCGCGCCGGCAGGACGACCCAGGCGATCGGAAGGTCAGCGCTCACCTGCCCTGCCGAGAAGAGCACGGTCCCGAACGCCAGGGCCGCGCCGAGCCCGAACAGCGCCGGCACCAGCCGGGCCGTCCGCTCGCCCTCTTCCTGCTTCGACGACGGATCGAGCCCTGCCGCCAGGACAACGCCGCCGGCGATCAGCGCGAGCGAGGCTCCCACGGCCGGCGCGATGGCCTCCCCCGCGATGACCGCGAGGATCGCGGCGACGGCTCCTTCGGCAGAGGCGATGGGTGCGACGACCCCGACTCGGCCCAGCCGAAGCCCCGCGTACTCGAGCAGCAGTCCGACCACGTTGCCGGCACCGACGAGGAAGAGCCAGAAGGCCGAGCGCGGATCGAGGGTTACGGGCTCCGTCAGCACGAACGGCGCCATGATCACAAGCCCGATCGTCATGACCCAGGCAAGTGTGAGCCGGGCGCCGATCAGCCGGCTGGCCTCCGCCGACGACATGGTGGTGACGGTCCAGCAGATGGCTGCCCCGAGTCCCCCGAGGATGGCGATGGTCGTCGGGGTCACTGCTGGCCGCCAGCCACGGCCTCCGGCTCCCGTCCCGCCTCTGCTGACCCAGCCCGGCCGGGCGCGTAGTGATGCGCGGCGGCAGGAAGATCATGCACGACCGACTTGACGGCCGCGTGATCCTCGGCCCAACGCGCTGGGTCGGAGACGACCTTCGCGACGCCACCGGTGGTCATCCTGATCTTCCTCTTAGCTTGGAGCGTCCGTGATGCACGTCGGTACCACGATCTGGCATGCGGGAACGGCGTGGTCAAGCCCTCTCGACCCGACGATAGCCGGTTCCTTGGCCCGTTGCCCGGGGTCGCGGGCAGCCTGCTCAGCCGGCGCGGAGGGAACGCCACGCTGTTGAGGACCTGCTCGGCGAGCGGCTCGAACGTATCGAACGCGGCTGCCGAGGGGGGCCGCGATGAGCAGCAGGATGAGCTGGGCGTCGCGCGGGGACACCTCGAGACGCTGGCGTTCCCCGGCGTATCGTTTGGACCTCGTCGTAGGGGTCCCGAGCTGTCCGGCGCCGGTACGGCATCGAGCCGCCTCGGGGCTCACCAATACGCCTGACCCCGGCGGATGCCTCGTTCGAGCGTATGGCGGAGGCTGCGGTGGATCCCCTCGCCCTGGCACACCGGGCAGCGCCGACGGACCTCGCGAAGCATCCGCCCGACCGTGGCC
>JBKQRF010000056.1:0-7298 GCA_052144055.1 Candidatus Limnocylindrales bacterium | reverse complement strand
CGCCCGCCCGATCTCGCTGAGCGACTGGCCGGCTTTCCAGCGCGACCACATCTCCCGCTTCTGCTCGGCCGTCAACGCCGGCCTGCCCCACTGCGCCATGGGCCCACCTCCCGATCAACACTGCACCCATCAAGGTGTTGCGTCGATCGGTTGAGCCCGAGGGTCCTATGGGTCACCCAGCGTAGACTCGTGTCGGGAACGCGCGCACACCACAGCGGAGGTCGCATGAGCCCAGTCCGTCGCGACGCCGAGGGCTTCAAGGTGGGGCCCACGTGGGAAACCCTGGTGGAACGCCAGATCCGCGAGGCGAAGGAGCGCGGCGAGTTCGAGGATCTCCCCCATCGGGGCGAGCGACTCCCCCTGCCCGACGACAGCGCGGCGGGCGATATGGCCCTCGCCTTCCATGTCCTGCGCAACGCTGGCGTCTTGCCACCCTGGATCGAGGCCGACAAGCGCGCGCGTCAGCTGCTCCTGGAGCGCGACGCGATCCTGCGCCGCGCCGCGGGCGCCTCGTCGGTTGCCCGCTCGTACTGGCATCGTCGGCTCACCGCGCTCGTCGAACAGGTCAACCGCGCCGTCGCCGAACTGAACGCCGAGGCCCCGACGCCGGCGCAGCAACGCCGTCCCTTGGTGCTCGAGCGGGAACTGGCCGCCCTCGATGCGGCCATCGACGGAGCCGCCGCGGGAACGTGAGGCAAGGTCCGAGCCGAGCTCGCTCTGCGGCGGGGACATGGAAGCCCGGGCGACCTCGGCAAGTACTCGGCGACGCCTCAGAATGCGGTCCTTTGCGTCGGCGGCGACACCGGACCGACGTCGGCTCGCGGGTCGCCAACCGTCACACAACTGAATGCGGCCTGTTGGCCGTACCCAGCCGGTGGCAGCTGTGGCACCCTTGGCCAGCGACGACATGCAGCCGTCGGACCACCCAGTCGGGTACCAGCCCTATGACGCTCAACATTGACCTGTCAGTCGCCGCGCGCGGTCTCGCTTCACAGAAGGCGTTGATCGAGGCGGTCGCCGCCGCCCCTCCCGGCGAGCCCGAGACGGACTTCCTCGAGTGGAAGACGGCGGTGGATCTCTCAGACAAGAAGTGGCGGCTGGAGATCGCGCGTCACCTTCTTGGGTTCGCCAACCGACACCCCGAACACGCTGCGCGTTTCCTCGAGGGGACGGCGTGCATCGTGATCGGCGCGGAACCGGGCCAGGTCGTCGGGACCGCTGTCCACGACTCTGTGGAGATCGATCGATGGATCGGCGAATACACGGGGACTGGTTCGGATGGACCACAGTGGTACGCAACGTACGTTGAGGCGCGCGGCGCACGCGTCCTACTCATCACCGTCGAGAGACCGCGATGGGGCCACCCGATCTGGACACTGCGGAAGGAATACGGGGGGCACCGCGCCGGCACCATCTTCGTCCGGCGCGCCGGCTGCACCGAGACAGCCAACCCGGCAGACGTGCGGATGTTGACCGAGCGAGCAGGCTCGGGGCCTCGCCGCCTCGCAGTCGACGTTGTCCTCGACGACGCGGAGATGCATGGGTGGCCGATCGACTTCTCCACAGAGGCGATCGGTGGATGGGTGCGTGCGCAGTCAGCCACGCTCCTCGCGCCATTGTCGCGATCTGAACGCGGCCACGCGGAACCCGCTGCGGCGTGGTTCGATGAAACCAGAACGGAGGAGGCATTTCGCTCTGAGGTCGCGGACTACCGCGAGAGCGCGACGAAAGCCCTGCCGGCCGCACTGAGGCGGTCCGCGATCCGCAACAAGCTCGGTCGGATAGGACTGCGCCTTGACAACGAGTCAGACCACAACTTCAAAGAGGTCGTGGTGGAGGTTCGAGTGGATCTCCCGGGCGTCGCCGCCTACTTCGACATCGAAAGCGTTCGCGGCCCCAAGTTGCCAGATCGTCCCCGACCGTGGGGAACGACTACGCTGGCCCACATCGTGGAGGGCATGAGCACGGTCAGCATCCCCTATGGGCTGACCGGGCTGACCCGGCCTGTGCTGCCGCGCCGCGGGAGCATCGACAACTCGGGATCGACGCGGATCAGGCTCGGGCCCACGGACGTCCGCCCTATGCACATGCACTACTTGGAACCGTTCCATCTCCTCGTTGACGCACAGTACGCAGGGCAGGTCGTAACAGCCGACTGGAGTGCCACCGCCACGGACGTCAGCGGGGTCGCGACTGGGACCTTACTCATCCCGGTGGCCGCGTCGCCCTACGAGATCTCCAAGTTGCTCACCCTGCGCGCCGCTCAACCGGAATCCGATGACCATGAAGCACCAGCGTGACCTCGACGGGAGCACCACCTGCGACACCCAAGAACGCGCGCGTTCTCATCTGCACCCGAACGCCGGGTCGTCGCGGTGCCGACCGTCTCGATCTCGCCAGAACGACCTGTTTGCGGAACGACCGCCCCACCTGCGCCAGCTCGCCTACCGGCCAAAGACCGGGAAGATGCTACCTGCGGATGGCGAGGGCGAGGCATAGGGGCACGTATGACCCGGACCCGGCACTACCTTCGCGCCGACGCACACCTCGAGCGTGTCCTGATACGTCGCGGTGTAGTGGTTCGGGCCGACGTGGTAGTGCAGGGTGAACGTGCTGACGGTGTAGTCGCCCACTCGCGGCAGTTGCAGGACAAAGACGATGCTGGCGCCTTCGGACCAGCCGGCTTCACTGGCTGGTTCCACGTCGCCGCCGATGAGCGGGCGGGCCTTGACCGCATCGATAGTAGACGAGGGAACCGTGGGGAAGTTCACGATCGTCCCTCCGGAGAGGAGCATCTGTGGCAGGGCGCCTGCGGCCACCAGCCGCAGGTCGGGGGGCGCACTGTTGAGCACAACCGCGTCGATGACGGCCGGGTCGCTGGCCTCGTCGTAGAGCTGCAGATCGCCCCAGCTGAAGGGCACCCCGGGCTGCACACCGTCGATGCCATTCGCGACAGCGTCACCGGGACCTAGGCGGTCGCTCAGGGGACCCGGGCCGGTCGTGGGCCATGGCGTATTCGTCACGGCGCCGCACCCGTCCATCATGAGGATCAGGGCGGCCGCTGCGAGGAGACCGATCACCCGCCCAACGCTGGCCATGCCACCCCCCTTCCGAATGTGGCCCACGTCCATCGTGCGAGCTGGTGGCTGCCTCGACAAGGGTCGAGCGGCCTGCCACGCCGGCATCGTGCACACCGCCGGCGTGGCAGGAAGGACCACGTTTTAGGGTGGCCTATCCATCCTCCTCTGAGATCGGTTGGTGCGCTGCCGGGAAGCTACCTTTCGGAGTACGGTGGCAGCCGATGTGGCGAGGCTGGCCGAGTCGTGACTGTCTCGTCAGGATCCGGCTTCATCGTCCGCGGCGACGTAGTGGACGCCCTGCTCCTCGCGGGCATGGTCGGGGTTGTCCTGGCGGCAGCGGGCGTCCTCGCGTAGGCGGCCGCGTCCAGTCCGCCTCTCGACCATCGGCGCGCTCCCGGCTCGCAGCTCGTCCTGAACTGTCGGGGCCGAGCGCGGCCCCGCGCCGCTCAGACCTCTGCACCGCACAGTCACCCGGCGCCGACGCTAACCTCGACCGAACCTGGGGCCACCACGCAACACGTCTCGTCTGTAGTGAGCGACGATCTTTGTCGCATCGCGGGCCGGCTCCGTCATCCGCGAGGCTAGCCGGCCCACCTCGCTTCACCAACGAGCGGCCCGTTGTCGCGGAGCAGGGCGGGCTGGGCAAGCGGCGTGGCGTGGAGCGCCGGGGCAGCCTCATGCTCTTCGACGAGCACGGCCCGGGCCCGCAGCCAGCCCTCATGCAGTTCGCACAGCGGCTCACTCGAGATCAGCCCGCAGCGCTTGCCTTCGTGCAGCACGCACGCGTCTGGGGCCGTGGGGCCCTCGACGGCCTCGATCACCTGGAGCAACGAAGGCGGGGTGGCCGGCTGCGCATAGAGGTAACCGCCTGACGCGCCGGAACTGGAAACCACCCAGCCGGCGCCCACGAACGCCCCCATTCCCCGGCGGATTTCGTCGGGCGAGGTCCCGACCGACTGCGCGAGTGCAGTCGCCGTCCAGACCCGCCGCTCGTCCGCCAGGAGCCGCAGCGCTTTGAGCCCTAAGTCCGTCCGGACACTGAGCGACAACCTCACAAGAGTCACCTCACTCTCGCTTAGGGCACCTTGATGCGTCCCGAAACAGGGTGTCCTTGGTCATGCCTCCCTGGCTTGAGTCTCCGCGAGGGTCGCCGCGTTAAGGCTGGGGATGAGAACGCCCTCCTCCTGCTCGAGGTGCGCGCCGAGCAGCGCGTGCAGGCCGTAGAGACGCGCCCGGAGGTCCGCGAGCTGGCGGTGCGTGGGCTCGCGTCGTAGGGCCACCTGGCAGGCCACGAGCCGCTCCACGCCCTCCCGGATCTGCGCGTGTTGCTGGCACAGCAGGCGCCCCGCGGAAGGTGCTCTTGTCGGCGCGCCCAGCTCGGGGAAGAGGGCCTCATCCTCCCAGTCGAAATGCGGGAGGAGAGTGACCGCCACCGCGTCGAGCAGAGTCCGCAGGGCGTGCTCGAGGGCCGGGTCGGCGAGGCTGCCGGACATCTCCGCCAGCGCCTCGACCTGCCCCAAGAGAGGCTCGATCTCGCGATGCGCACGGCAGAAGGTGCGACGCTCTGCCGTCGCGCACTCGGGCGCTTGTATGGACATTCAGCGCCTCCCTGACGGGCTCCCCTGAGGGCTTGCCCTCCCTATTCGTGCCTGTCGGACTTGGCGCGCACTACGGGTTGTGCTCACCGGGCAATATCGTCAGCGGCCGTGGCCTCCAGCGGAGCCCAGCCGCGCCCCCACGGCCGGGAACGCCGCGGTGGCGTGCCGCAGCGCCCCATACCACATGGTGGCGAGCAGCGCGACGCCGACGATCAGGAGCCCCACGGTCGAGATGTCGTAGCCGGGACCGTGGATCGCGGGGTTGACGAAGACGAAGACCATGCCGCCCACGAACGTGACGGTCGTGCCGGCGATGGTGGCCCAGCCGATGACGTCCCGGTGCCGTTCGACCACCAACCGCTCGACGGCCAGCATGACGAGCACGAGGGCCGGCATCAGGAAGAGCCCGATGTCCTGATGCAGCCAGGTGAAGACGGCGTCATTGGCCGCCCCGGCCGCCTTTGGGTCACCCCCTCCGAAGTACGAGGTGTTGAGCTCGATGGCGTATCCCGCCACCACCACGGTGGCGAACATGAGGAGCCAGGACCAGGCCGAGGCGATCCGCACCGGGTGGCCCGCCACGGCCCTCGCGCGGGCGCTGCCGAACACGACCGGCAGCAGCACCAGAAGGCCGCCCGTCATCACGAACACGCCGGTCACGATGTCGTCCCCGGCAATCCCGCCGTTGGCGGAGGTAAAGAGGTTCGGCGGGCCCCAGGCGGTGAACCCCATCACGAGGTACAGCGCGGTCATGGCCAGGGCCCCGAAGCCGACCATGGCCAGGCCCACCCCCGCGATGCGCCGGGCCGGGCCCTCGAGCGTGGCGTAGCCGAACTGCGCCGCGGCGATCGAGACGGTGAGGGCCATCACCCCCACCACCATCTCGTGGGAGTGCGAGCCGATGAGATTGGCGCTGAAGGTGTCGAGGTTCACGCCGATGACGCCCGCGTACCAGCCGATCACGGACGGAGAGTTGCCGAACTCCAAGATCCAGCCGGCCAGGTGGCCCATCAGGGCCGCCACGAACATCGAGACCGTGGCCAGGAAGGCCGCGAGGTAGGGCAGCGAGCGCGCCTTCGCCGCGCCGGAGCGCCACTCCGCGACCATCCCGGCCAGCAGCACGATGAGGATCTCATCGAGCGCGAAGAAGCCGAAGATCTGCACCCACATGGGCACCTCGGCGCCCGGGATCTGGCGATCCCAGATGCCCCCGATGGCGGCGAGCACCGTGGCGAAGAGGACGCCCCCCACGATCCACATGCGGGTGTGCAGGGAGCGCAAGCCGAGCACGCTGCAGGCGAGCAGCGCGAGCAGGCCCACCATGCCGATCTGCATGCCGTGCAGATACAGCACGTGCCAGAAGATCGGGGTGGCCGAGGCGCTCGTCTCGGACTGGAACGGGTTCGAGATGAGGACGCTGCCCAGGGAGAAGACGATCAGCCAGCCGATCACGAAGAAGATGAGCCGGCGGGGGGTCAGCCAGGGCAAGCGGCTGATGGGGGCCACCTCGTCGTAGTTCGGGGTGGAGGGTTGTCCGAGCATGGCCCGCTCCTTCGCGCTGTGCCGTGGGCCCGGACGCCCCGCTACTGCCCCACCCGAGCGTCTGCCCGCACCACATGAGCGTCATCCGTTCGCCACGGTGGTGGCAGAGCCGGACGGCACTTCCGAGACGGCCGTTGGCCTGCCATATCGCCCACGTCGGCCCGACTTTCGTGGGCCGCACGGCCCCTCGCCTGCGGTGATCGTCTTCCACGCCCTAGTTGTCCCGAGTAGGGACGACCAGCGGGCTCACCCCATCACCCCCGGGCCCGTGGCGCTCGTGCGGGCACGCGCCGGAGTGACGGGCGGTTCGCTCCGCCCTCTGCACGTGCCAGTCGGTCCAGGCAGGGCCGCGGACTGACCCGCGCCGCATCCCGGACCGACCGGCTGCCTGCCCGGCTCTGGGGGGAAAGCCTGACAGTGAGCAGTGTCGCAGTACGCGCACCGGGTGACCAGAGCCGATGGTCGCGACCTCCGATCGTTCCTGGCAAACAGGCGCAGAATCGGCGGACATGCTGCCGGGAACCGACCCGCGAACCACCACGCGACCACGTAGCAGCCGCCCGTGCAGGTCTGCCCGCGGGGAGTGGGGCGAGCTCTGTCCGGTCTGCGGTCAGCGGCTGCCGCCGCGCCCCGACCCACTCGCCTCTTGGCACGCCCGGCGCGCCACCGATCACCTTCGCTCGCAACTGGCGCGCACGTCTTTGCACCAGGCGCCGCCGCGGCACTGGCATCTCTGAGTTGGGGACCCTTCACGCCGGCGACGCACGCTATGTGACGGTGAGGTCGCAACGCGCGCCCACGAAGTCAGCCAGCAACGGCAAGCCGCCGTCCGATGCCCCGGGCCGCGACCCGCACGATCATCCGTGAAGGCTCGGCTCTACTCCTCTCACCCCGACCACAGCCACCCGAATCTCTGTTCACTGTTGGGATTCACCTAACACTGGTGCACGATCGAGCTGGCCATCCCCCGCGTGCGCGACGGCAGCTACTTCCCGAGCCTCTTGGAACCCCGTCGACGCGCCGAGCGGGCGCTGCTCGCGGTGGTCCAGGAGGCCTACGTGCTGGGGGTCAGCACGCG
>JBKQRF010000055.1:0-2811 GCA_052144055.1 Candidatus Limnocylindrales bacterium | reverse complement strand
GAAGAAGGTGGCCTCGACCTCCTCGTGGACGAGCGTGTCGAAGATGCTGCCGACCCGCGCGGGTGACCAGTCGTCGTCGATGGTGAGCGCGATGACTCGTTCCGTGCGCGGCCCATGGAACAACGGCGCCACCGACGCGGCACGCACATAGGGTGCCGCCGCTAGCCCGACCAGGGCCTGACCGGCCACGGCGAGGAAGCCACGCCGGCTGAGGAGGCGCATGGGTCGCTGTCGTCCTTTCCTCCGGCGCGGGCTTGGGCCGATGTTGCGGCTCAGGCCCGCGCAGCGAACCTCCGACCGGAAAATCCGGGCCAGCCATCACAGCGCTGTTCGAGGCGCATCTCGTCGGCGAAGGCCGGCGTGCAGTCCTGGCATGGGCTGTCTGCCCGGTCGACGCCCCTATGAAGTGCCGTGTTGGCCTCGCGCCAGTGGGCGATATGTTCGTTCATGCAGGCAGGTCTCCGCATGGACGCCGACGGCACCGTCGCGGGCCCACCCCGGGCCGGTGCTGCGATGCGCCCGGTCACCGGCCGTGTACTTCCGCTGGCGTGGACCATGCGTGCCGCGGCACCTAATCCGCCCCAGGTGCGACGGAGGCGAACTGGATGGGGCACAGCGCGAGCAGAAGCAGTGCTGCCGGTACCACGGTCGCGAGCGGGCTCGGGGCCCAGTTTGCCGTGCCTATCAGGATGCCCCCGTGAGCAACGCGAGGATCAGAACCGTACGGAAAATGGGGTGCGTCGCCCATGTCTCGGCAGCATGCAGTCCACTCATGACGCGGTTGTGATACGGATTGCGCCCGTCTGAGGGCGGTTCGCTGCGCGCCCGACGGCGTGCCGGCGTGCGGCCACCATCCGTGGTACGAGCCGCTGTGGCCGGGCTGAACAGTCACGTGTCCGCCGCCTTCTACGTGCAGCGTAGCCGGAAACGCCGGAGGAACAACTGCCGAAGGTCCCGCTCAAGCCGGTGCCGCGGACGGCGCAGACCGATCCGGCCACGCCTGATCCCGATCCCCGCCAGCGCGCCGTCATATGCTGATGAGCTGGCCCGTAGCGATCCCCCAAAGGCGGCGGCGCCAGCGATGACCGGCGTCTGGGTGGGGTGGTAAGCACCGTCCTCCGGCGGTGATCCCTCGGCCGATCCCGAGCACCAAGAGCAGGGTGGTCGTGATCAGGAGTGACGGTATCCGGGCTCTTCTATGTCGAGGATCACGCAGGGGAGACCGGGATGAGGCCGCGCCGATGCGGGCAGGGCAGCTGCGACGCGCGGCGGCGAGACCACCCTGCTCAGAGTGCCCGGGCCGGCCATGCACGGGGACCACAGCAGCGTGCTCTGCCCTCGCCCTGGCTCGTGGCGCACGCCACGGCGGTGGCGATCCGATGTGCGTCCGGGTCGAGACCGGCGGTCGGTCAGGCGCGCGGCTCGAACCGCCGCTTGGCCAGCTCTACGAGCGCCAGGTAGGCGGCCACGATGACGACAAGGAGCGGCCAGAAGACGGGCGGCAGCGCGCTGAACCCCAAGACGCTGCCGAGGGGGCTCAAGGGGATGATCACCGCGACCGCGAGGGCGGCCACGATCGCGCCGAGGAGTGGACGGCTGGGATGGCTCAGCCAGAAAGGGCTGCGCCGGGTGCGGATCACGAGGACGACCAGCACCTGGGTAAAGATCGACTCGATGAACCAGCCGGTATGGAACGCCTTCTCATTGACCCCCAGCACGGTCAGCAGCAGCCCGAAGGTCACGTAGTCGAAGACCGACGAGATCGGCCCGAAGATCAGCATGAACCGCTGGATCGCATGGACGTCCCACTGGGCGGGGACGAGCCCCACGTCGGGATCGATCGTGTCGGTCGGGATGGCCGTCTGCGAGGCATCGTAGATGAGGTTGTTGAGGAGGATCTGGCCGGGCGTCATGGGCAGGAAGGGCAGCAGCAATGCGGCGCCCGTCATGCTCAGCATGTTTCCGAAGTTCGAGCTCGTGCCCATGCGGATGTACTTGAGCGTGTTAGCGAACGTGCGCCGACCCTCGATCACGCCTTGGCAGATCGCGGCAAGGCTCGGCTCGAGCAGGATGATGTCGGCTGCCGAGCGGGCGACATCCGTCGCGTTGTCGACGCTGATCCCGACGTCGGCCGTGTGTAGGGCGGGCGCGTCGTTGATACCGTCGCCGAGGAAGCCCACCACCGCGCCGCCGTCGTGCAGGGCCCGGATGACCTGGAGCTTCTGGTCCGGATCCACGCGGGAGAAGATCGTCGTGCGCTTTGCTCTTGCCACCAGCGCCGGGTGGGTGAGCGCGCGCATCTCCTCGCCCGTCAGCACGCCCTCGACTGCCAAGCCGACCTGCCCTGCGACGTGACGCGCGACGAGCTCGTTGTCGCCGGTGACCACCTTGAGCGCCACGCCCTGTCGAGCCAGCTCGGCGATCGTGTCGCCGACCCCAGACTTGGGTGGGTCGCTGAACAGGATCACGCCCTCGAACACGAGGTCGTGTTCGAGCCGGGCAGCGTCGTCGAGGCTGGCCGCAGCACCTCCCGCCGTGACCGGGCCGAGCTCCTCGGGTGCGAGGGCGCGCGAGCCAACGGCCACCAGCCGGAACCCGTCGGCCGACGCCGTGTCGACGAGCTTCGAGAGACGTGCGTGCTCGGCAGCCGCGATCGGCCGTGCCGCGTGGTCCTCGCGCACCTGGCTGGCCCGTGCGATCACAGACTCGGGGGCGCCCTTCGTCACGAGGAGCGGCGCATGCCCCTCGCGCTGTACCACGACGCTGAGGAGCCGCCGCGAGAAGTCGTACGGGAGCTCGGCGAGCTTATGG
>JBKQRF010000054.1:0-17674 GCA_052144055.1 Candidatus Limnocylindrales bacterium | reverse complement strand
AGGGTCGCTGGCCGAAGTAGATGCGCGGCTGCGTCACGAGCGGCGCCCCGGCCGTCGACGTGACCGGCAGGTTCTGGATGATCAGCTGCGGCAGGCCGTTGGCGGCGACTCCGTTCACCGGCACCATCGCCAAGCCGTACCCGTGGGTGTACAGCACGTGGGAGGCGACCCACGACGGGCTGGGCAGGCCCTTGGACAGGGCCATCTCCCGGGCCGAGAGCATCACCTCGGTCGGCTGGCCGTTGATGACGTAGCGGTCGATGTTGACCGACGTGAAGGTGTAGTACTGGCGTACGGTCTGGAGCTGGTCGAGGGTGGCGGCCAGGGGCCGAGGGTCCCACAGGCGAGCATTGTTGAACGTGGTCTGGTCCCTGCTCACGTCGGCGGCCGTCAGGCTCGATCGACCTGTATCGGACTCGACGGTCCACGTGTCAAGCGCGAAGGCGCGCCGCGTCATGGCGATGTTGTTGGCGATGTAGGGGGCCTCTGCCGAGTTCTGGCTGGGCGCCACGACGAGCTTCTGGTAGGCAGTCGGGAGCACGGCACCCGCCACGAGGAGCGCCAGGTACCAGGCGCCGCCGATGATCGCGGCGCGACGCGCGAGCCGCGGACGGTGGATCGCCGCGAGCACGACCAGGCCGACCGCGACGACGGCCGTGGATGCCGTGGTGACCGCGGCCAGCGGAAGGCGCACCGCCGCGTCCGAGGCAGCCACGCCGGTAACGAAGCCGTTCGTCGCGTACGAGAGGTCGTAGCGGCCGAGCCACTGCATGGCTGCGACGGTCGCGAGCACCAGGCCGCCCAGCATGGCGAGGTGCAGCAGGGGTCCGCGGCGCGACACATCCGCCCCGCGGACTGCGGCTAAGCCGTAGGCGGCACTGGTCAGGAGCAGGCTTGCGAAGAGCAGCACGCCGGCCGCCGTGGCCGCCAGGTGCAGCATCGGCAGGGTGAACATCCACCAGCCCAGGTCGCGCCCGAAGATCGGGTCGGCGACCGCCACCCCCGACGGCGAGTATGGCACGCGGTGCAGCCACAGCGCCACGGTCTGCCAGGTGCCTGCCAATAGCCAGCCGACGAGGAGCGCGAGGGAGAGCGCAAGGACGACGAACCCACGCCGCACGGGCCTGCGCGGCAGATTGGCCGCGGCGGTCAGCCAGGCCTCACCGCGGGTGTCCATGGGGCGCGCGCGACCCTGGGTTGCCACCATCGCATCGGTCGGATCGTGACTCAGCTGCCAGGCCAGAACCAGGTTCACCAACAGGACGATCGAGCAGCCGACTAGGCCAGTGAGAAAGAGCGCCACGGCATACGTGAACTGGGCGGTCCACACGCTGCCGAACCCGACGTTCTGGAACCATATGTAGCCGGCCACGGGCGCCGATAGCGCGCCCAGGAGGAACCAGGCCACGACGGCCAGAACAACCACGACGGCTACGACTCGCGCTGTCCGCCATGCGCGCGACCGAGCCGCGCCTCCTCGTTGCGGGCGCTTTCCCGTGCCACGGGCAAGGGCGTCCTGGCTGCGACTCACTAGCCAGTCGCCGAGGCCCTCGAAGCGAGAATCCTCCGGTGGTCGCTCGGATCCCATGCTGCGCAGCTACGCTCCTTCCTGGGGGTCGGCCGTCACAGTACTCCGATGCGGGGCTTGGCGCGGCCCGCGACTCGACCACGCCTCGGCCGAAACGGCCGAGGCGCCAGACCCGTGCACGGGTGCAGATCACCCATGCTACCGTTCCGGCTGCCAATGACGACTCCTGTCCGGGCAGCACCGGGTGCTCGCACCACTGCCGCCGAACGGCCCCTCGGCTTCCGCGAGTTGTTCCTGCGCCTCGACATCGTGCGGGCCGTCATCCGGGGGCTTCTGGACCTCAGGACGCGTGGGCGCCTGCTGCAGTACCTCGTGGGGACCGACCTGAAGCGCACCCACGCGGACACCGTAATCGGCCAGCTGTGGTGGCTCATCGACCCTTTCTTCTCGATGGCCATCTACTCGATCCTGGTCACAGTGGTTTTCGCCAAGCAGATCCCCGACGCGCCGCTCTTCCTTTTCGCGGCGATTCTGCCGTGGCAGTGGTTCCAGACCTCGCTTCTGGACGCCACGACTTCGGTGACGGCCCGCGGCAACCTGATCCGGCAGATCCAGTTCCCGAAGATCATCCTGCCGGCCGCGTCCACCGTTGCGGGCACGATCACGTTCGCGTTCGGGCTGGTCTCACTGGCCGTGCTCTACATCGTGTATCCGCGCCATCTCAGCCCGTGGATGCTGACGATCCCCATCATCGCCGCGGTGCAGTTCGTCTTCACCCTCGCGCTGGCGATCCTGTTCTCGGCCGTCAACGCCTTCTACCGCGACGTGCAGAACCTGCTGCGCCACGCGACCCGCATCTGGTTCTACATGTCGCCGGCCATCTACTCGGTGACCGCGCTTAACGGCACCGTCTTCAGGTACGTCCTGGGCCTCAACCCGTTCACATACATCCTCAGCTCCTACCGGAGCGTGGCGTACTACGGAGCTGCGCCGGACTGGGTTGGGTTGACCGTGGTGCTTGCGATCTCCCTGGTCCTGATGGGGTTCTCCATCTGGGTGTTCAAACGGGTCGAGACCGGCTTCGCGAAGATCCTCTGATGGCACGTTCAGCCTACGCAATCGAAGTCCAGGATCTCGGCATCCGCTACAACCTTCGCCTGACTCGGCGCACCACCCTCAAGGGGTCGCTGGCCGAATGGGTCGGTCGAAAGCAACAGGTGGACCGGTACTTCTGGGCACTCCGTCACGTCGGTTTCAACCTCGGTCACGGGGAGTCGCTTGGGATCCTCGGGCCGAACGGTGCCGGCAAGAGCACGCTGCTGCTGGCGCTGGCCGGGATTCTGGCCCCAGATGAGGGCGTGGTCAGCCTGCGCGGCCGCGTCTCGTCCCTGCTTACCCTTGGCGCCGGGTTCGAGATGGAGATTTCGGGCCGCGAGAACATCGCGCTGATCGGCGCGTTCATGGGCATCCGCCACCGGGTCATGCGGGACCTGACCCCCTCGATCATCGAGTTCGCGGACATCGGCCCGTTCATCGACGCGCCGGTGCGGACCTACTCGTCGGGGATGCGCGCGCGCCTCGGGTTCTCCATCGCGACCGCCATC
The DNA here is from genome assembly GCA_052144055.1 of Candidatus Limnocylindrales bacterium. Lineage (GTDB taxonomy): Bacteria > Chloroflexota > Limnocylindria > Limnocylindrales > CSP1-4 > JAJYNJ01. Next base: position 14,542 of record JBKQRF010000054.1, on the reverse strand, counting down.
GCGCCCGACATCCTGCTGCTCGACGAGGTGCTGGGCACTGGCGACGAGGAGTTCCGCGGCCGGAGCCAGCAGCGCATCCGGGACTTGGTCGCGCGCGCCAGGGCGATCGTCCTAGTGACGCACGATCTCACGACGGTCACCGAGTTCTGCAACCGCGCGCTGTTGATGGAGTACGGCCAGGTGCTTTACGAGGGCACGCCCCAGGACACCGTCGAGTTCTACAAAGATCGCGTCCGGCGGCGCAAGCGGCGGCTCGAAGAGGAAGCGCAGAGGTCGCTAGCCTCGCTCCCTCACCCGGTTAGGCTCGACCAGCCCGCCTCGTAGTGCGCCTCGGGCCGGAACTTGCGGGGCGGTCGCCGCCGCGCCGGGCGCACATCGCCTCCACGCGCAGCCAGCCGCGCCACCTGCAGGCGCCTCGGGCGGCTGCGGTAGCATGCCTGCCGTGACCTCTGCCGGCACGCCCATTCGCGTCCTCATCGTGTCGCACTCCTATTACGAGGAGGACCCCCGCGTGCGGCGGGAGGCCGAGGCGCTGGTGGCGGCGGGGTTCGCGGTCGACGTGCTGGGGCTGCGAATGCCGGGCTCGTCCGCGAGTGAATGCGTCGACGGCGTTCAGGTCCACCGGCTGCCCGTGCAGCGGCACCAAGGCGCGGGCATCAGGACGTACCTGGCCGAGTACGCGGAGTTCTTCGGCCGCGTCGCGCTGGCGGCCGTCCCGCTGCACGCGCGGCGCCACTACTCGCTGGCCCAGGTGGCGACGCTCCCGGACCCGCTCGTCTTCGCGCTGGCGCCACTTCGCCTCGATGGCGTGCCTGTGGTGATCGACTTGCACGAGGCGATGCCCGAGTTCTTCCGTAGCCGCTTTCCTGCCGCCTCCCGCCGTGTCGTGCGGGTCTCGCTCCTAGCGGCGGAGCGGGCGTCCATCGTGTTCGCCTCGCACGTCCTAACCGTCAACGACGCGCTGCGCGGCCGGCTCACGGCACTGGGCGTGTCGCCCTCGAAGGTGACGGTCGTCCTCAACAGCCCGCGATCTGACCGGTTCGACCCGACCGCTTATCCGGCCCGCGCGTTCATGGCCGGCGGCCGCCTGCGCCTGGTCTACGCCGGCGCACTAACCCCGCTCTACCAGCTTGAGGTGGCCGTGGAGGCCGTGGCCCGACTGGCACGCGGGCAGGACGGGCCTGCCCTCGACGTCACGCTCGACCTGTATGGGCGGGGCGACGCCGAGCCCCGCCTGCGCGACGCGGCCGCGGCCCTGAATGTGGCAGACCGCGTCACGTTCCATGGCCGGATCCCGGTAGAGGCGGTGCCCGGCAAGATCGCAGCCGCGGATGTGGGGCTGGCACCGACACGCCGCGACCCGTTCACGGACTTCAGCCTGTCCACCAAGATCTTCGAGTACGCGGCTATGGGCAAGCCGGTCGTGGCGTCGCGGCTTCCGACAGTCCAGCGGTACTTCGGGGAGGCACTCTGCTATTTCGAGCCCGGCGACGCAGCCTCTCTCGGCGCCGTCATCCGCCGCGTCGCGATGGAGCCCTCCTACCGAGAGAAGGTGGTTTCCGCGGCGGCGGACCGCGTGCGGGGCTTCTCGTGGGAGCGCGAGGCCGCGCGCTATGTGGCGCTGATCCGGGAGTTGGGCAGGGACTGACGCGCGGAGGCCCACCGGTCCGCAACCCAGCGGATCCCGCCGGGGGCGAGGCGGCCAGCGCCGGCATCGACCGCCGGACCCGCGGCCAGCACATCGTAGCCGTCCAGGCAGACCAGGTCCGGCACCTCGCGGCGGCGCGAGGCCTCCGTCACCTGCCGCTGCGCCGTTTCGAGGCGGTATCTCGGCCGGTCGGCATGCACTGCCGCGATGCACTCCGACGCGCGGGGATCCGTCGCGAATCGCATGGCACGGCCCAGTAGGCCCTTCGGCGGCCGTGCCGGTCGCGCCGCCCGCAAGGCAGCTTCGTACGCGGTGTCCAGGTCGCCTGCGATCACAGTACCGATCCCCCGGGGCAGCGGCTGGTTCCCGGGGTCCTCGGACGTCACGAGCTCGAGGGTCGACAAGAGGCCGGCCGGCAGCGCGCCGAGTAGCCGCGCGGCCTGCACGCGGTTGAAGCCGATCACAAGCACGGGCCGACGCCCGTTCGTTTCGGAGACTGGGGCGAAGGTGACGCCGGACGCCGCGCTCGCAGACCCGTTGCGGTCTTCGGTTGCCGCGGCGCTTTGGTAGACCTCAACCAGGCGGGCCGCCACCGCCGCCGCACCGAACCGCGCCTCGGCGGCCGCGCGCATGGCCGACGGATCGAAGGTATCGCGCCGCTCCAGCGTCGCTAGGATCGCCTCTGCCATCGCTGGCGCGTCGTCCACGTCCACAAGGGCACCGACGTCCGCGACGTCCGCGCCGAGGATCCCCTCAACGCCTCCCGAGCGAGTGGCGACCACGGGCAACCCAGACGCCATCGCCTCCGCTGCCACCACGCCGAACGTCTCGTACCGGCTCGGATGGATGAACAGGTCGGCCCGAGCCATCGCCGCCGCCACCCCGGCCCGGTCGACCGGCGGCTCGAACATAACAGCATTGGCCACGCCGAGCTCGACGGCCCGTGTCGTCCAGGCCGCCTCCTCGACGTCCGTCGGGGCCCGGCCGATCAGCCTCAGCGTCAGATCGGCCCGCCGGCGCTGCGCCAGGGCAAAGGCCTCGAGCAAGGTGGCGAGTCCCTTTCCGATCTTGCGGCTGCCGACGTAGAGCAGCTCGCCGACCCTGCGATCACCGCGCGGCGGCGCCCGGAACAGCTCGACCGGCACCGTGTTTGGCACGACCATGAGGCGCTGCGCGAGCACGACGGCGAGGTCAGGAAGCGCCGCACGCAGCTCCGCGCCGAGCGCCTCCGACACGACGATCACTTTCGCCGCGCCTTGCACCACCGATGCGTACCGGCGGCGGACGTCGGGATCCTGCAGCAGCTCGCGCGCCCGTGACGAGTGCTCCGTGACGATGTAGGGGATCCCCAGGCGCTCCGACGCAAATGCCGCCAGCTCGCCGTCCGGGAAACCGGTGTGGGCGTGTACCAAGTCGAAGGGGCGAACGCCGGCGGGTGCGCCACGGTCCAGGATCCCGTCCGCGAATGGGATGAACGCGGCCAGGTGGTCGTCCCCTTCGCGTGCCGGCGAGTCTTCGGGGCCGGTGGCGACGGGCAGCCGCGCGACCGGGACGACGTCCAGATGGCGCCACGTGCCTCCAGCCGCGGGCCAGCCTCCGGGCGTCAGTGCGTCCGGCCGATCTCGCGTAGGGCGAGCGTATCGCGTGTGGATCGCGTCCCGCTCGACCTCGCGCCGCTCCGGGACGCGGTTGAGGCGCACGAACTCGAACGACGTGACGGTGGGCTCGACGAGACCAGTCGCGGCCAGCGCGTCGACCTGGTCGGCGACGAAGGATCCGCGGACAGGGTCGTCAACCGCGGGATACCAGCGCGCGATCACGAGGACGCGGAGCGGCCGCATGCCGCGGAGTGTACGGCCGACGTTGTCCCGAAGGCGGCGCGTGGCCGGAAGCTGTCGTCCTGCGCGGGGCCGGCGTCGATTACGTGGCGCGGTGGCAACGTCCCCTTTGGGCAGCGGGTCCCCCGGGGCGGCGACACCGGCCGCTGTCGCTAGACTGCCCGCGTGACCGCTTCGCGCCGAGCCGTCGTGCTCGTGCACAACCCGGTGGCCCCTTACTCCCGCGCGCTACGCATCGCCCGCTCGCTCGAATCGGAGGGGTGGGAGGTGCTGATCGCCGGCACGGCGCGCGCTGGGCTGCCCGCCGAGGAGCTCGACGGCACGATCCGTATCGTGCGCGCCGGTCCAGCGGGCCTGCTTGCCCCGTTCGTTGCGCCCGGGCGTGGCCGCGGGGCGGCGCTGGTGGCCCGGACCGACGCCGCCCTCGCCGCGGCCGGGCGGCTGGCCTCACCCGCCCCCGGCTTCGGTCTGCTCGGCCGCGCCCGCACCCCCACGGCGCGCCGCGTGCTTGGCGTCCTGCGCTGGCCGCTCCCTGCGCGTGCCTGGACCGAGGGGCTGCGACGCGTCCTGCCCCCCGCCGACCTCTACCACGCCTGCGGCATAGCAGCGCTGGTAGCGGCAACGGGGCTCGCCAGCGACGCTCGCGCTGGGCTGTCGGTGGCCCAAGGAGGCCAGGTACCCGGACTGCTCGAGGACCTCGACCGCCGACCTCGAGCCGGGCGCGTCGTATACGACGTCATCGACCTGTTCCTGGAGGGCAACGCGTACGCGAGGGTGCCGGGACCTCTCAGGCGACTGTATGTGCATCGCGAACTCGACCTGGTCCGGCGTTCGAATGCGATCGTCACCGTGAACGAGGCGCTCGCCTCCGAGCTCCGCCGCCGATGGGTCCTTGCGTCGGAACCGGCCGTGGTGCGCAACTGTCCACCGTGGTCTCCGCCGCCCGACGAGCCCCCCGACGACCTCCGCCGAGCCAGCAGGCTGCCTCCGGCCACCCGGCTCGTCCTGTTCCTCGGCATCCTGGGCGCCGACCGGGGGATCCTGGAGTCGGGCGATGCCGTCCGGCGCCTGCCGAATGCCGCGTTCGTCGCCATGGGCTTCGGTCCCTGGTTCGAGCGATTGCGCGCGCGGGACGTGGATCCCGCCTTCGCCGGCCGCCACGTGACGCTGCCGCCCGTCCATCCCGACGACGTCCCTCGCTGGGTCGCGGGCGCCGATGCCGTGGTCATCGCGGTGCCCGGCGATTCCCTGAACCAGCGCTTGTCGACACCGAATAAGTTCTGGGAAGGCCTCACGGCCGGTGTCCCGCTCGTTGTCGGGAAGGACTTGCCAGTGATGCGCGGCATCGTGGAGACGCACCAGCTGGGTGCGGTCGCGGATCCGGCCGACCCGGATGACCTGGCGCGCGCGCTCCGAATCGTCTTGGACGCGCCGGCCGAGGAGCGTGCGGCCCGGCGCAACCGCGCCCTCGCCCTGCACCGGGACGTGTACCGATGGGACGTCCAAGTGCGTCCGCTGCTCGCCTTGGCGGACCGCCTGGTCCCGAGGCTGGGAGTCGTGCGCTAGACTGCCGTTTCTGACGGGCGGGCGGGGCGCGACCCACGTCCCGCGGGTATTGCGGCCGGCCCGCCTCGATCAACGGAGCATCTCCTTCGCCATGACCTTCAGGGCCCAGCCCGTCCGACGCGCCGGCCGCCGCGCGACACAGCGCGACGATCGGCGGCAACAGACGGTCGTGACCCTCGGGTTCGTCGTCGTCGTCGTTGCCGCCGCGCTGATGCTCATCGGAGTCGTCGCAGCCGCGTACTATGGCGAGCACCTCGCCGCGGTTGCGACTGTCAACGGGACGGGCATCTCCAAGGATCAGTGGGTCGATCGCCAGGGCGTCGACCGCTATCGTCTCGGTCTCCTCGAGCAACAGATCAAGTCCGCCCTCGCCGCCGGCATGCTCGACCCGATAACCGCGCAGGACGAGCCGCAGTCCGTCCAGCAGCAGGTCAGCGCCATTCGGTCGAATTCGCTGGAAGAACTCATCGACGCCGCACTCCAGCAGCAATTGGCTGCCAAGGACGGGATCACGGTCACGCGGGCCGAAGTGGACCAGCAGCTTGCAAGACAGGGGGCGACGCCGGAGCAGCGGAAGGTGCTCGCGATCTTCGTCGCGCCGGGCGAGAGTCCAGCGGCCGGGGTTGCGGCTGGCACCAGTCCGGGCGTCGGCGCCAGCCTCCCCCCGAGCGCGTCCTCGGTGCCGGAACCCTCGCCGACGGCCAGCCCCTCGCCGAGGGCGACCGCCAAGGCCACCGTCAAACTGAAGGCCACAGCTAGGTCGAAGTCGTCGGCCCCGCCGGGATCGTCGAAGACCGCCAAGCCATCGGCGGCCCCGCACGCGTCGGCAACTGCGCCCGCGTCACCTGCCCCGGGCGGATCGCCTGCGTTCGGCAGTGCCCCGGCCCCCGCGCCGTCCGGGAGTTCGGGACCGCCCGGCCCGACCTCAGCACAGCGCTCGCAGGCCATGACGAGCGCCGACGCGGCGCTCGTCGAGCTGACGGCTGGAGAAGCTTTCGCCGAGGTCGCGCGCCAGTACTCCACCGACCCGAGCGCCATGAACGGTGGCGACTTGGGATACGTATCGGCGACCGACAACGTGGACCCCGCTTGGGTGGCCGCTCTCTTCGCCCTGCCGTTGAACGGCACCACGGCCGTCATCCAGGGTGCCGACGGCATCTACCGGATCGGACGCGTCGTCTCCATCGTGCCCGAGAAGTCGGGCGGCGACTGGCAGAAGAGCGTCGAGGAGGCCGGCGTGAGCCTCGACGCTTATCGCGCCGCCACCCTCTCCGACCTGTACCGGCAGAAGCTCGCGGCCAAGGTCCTCGCCGACGCAACCACTGGTAACGTCGACCAGGTGCACGCTTGGGAGATCAGAATTAACAGCGGCGCGTCCGCTGGCGCAGCGATCATGGGCCCGCAGGTCGAGGCTTCGGAGATTCTGTACAGCCCGGGGGGAGACCCGGCGACCGCGTCCTCACTCCTGACTAGCGATCCGTCGTGGGCCACGGCGCTCAAGAAGGCACAGGCGACGGCAGGCGCGCTGCAGGCCATCGCCGACACCGCCCAGCGGGACGCGGAGTTCGCCCAGATTGCCAGGGCCGAGAGCAACGACACGTCGTCCGCCGCCAACGGGGGCGACCTGGGCTGGATCAGCAGAGCCACCGTGGTCAAGGAGGTCGCCGACGCGGTCTTTACCGGCACGCACACCGCCGATGAGATCATCGGGCCTGTGAAGACCCAGTATGGCTACGCCGTCCTCCTATTCGTGGCGGCGCGCTCGGCGCCCACCGATCCCGTTGCCGCAGTCGAGCAGGATCTCGCCGCCCCGAACGCGAACTTCGCCTCGATCGCGAGGGAGAACTCGGATGCCGCCGACGCGCCGCAGGGAGGCGACATGGGCTGGCTCGCCCGCTGGGAGAACCCGGGCAAGGTGGACAATGTGTTGTTCGGCCTCCGCGTGGGCCGAGTGAGTGCGCCGGTGACGCAACCCGACGGAACCTACATCTATCTGGTCAGCGAACGCGCCAAGCGGCCCGTCGACGCGACGCAAAAGGCGGCCCTCGAGGCGAGCGCCTTCACGTACTGGTACGCGCAGCAGAAGTCAAACGCGACCATCTGGCGCGCGTCGGGCGTCGCGTCTGGGTCAGCGGCGAGTCAGGGAGCGGCAGGGGGATGATCGACCGGGTCCTCGAGGAGGCGGCGAGGCGGCACTCCATCCGCCCAACCGACGGGTTGCAGATCGTCGGCACGGCCGCGCTGGCGCGTTGCGCGTTCGACCCGTCCTGGCCGCTGCTTGTGCTGCCTGACGACGCCGCTGTCGGGTCGGCTGGGCAGGACCGCGACGTGCCCGGGGATCAGGTCAGGGTGCGCGGGCTGCAGCATCCGGCGCCCGAGGTCGCGCCGGGCGACACGCCCGACAGCCTCGCGGTGTTCGAGCCGGTCGTGCTGCCCGGCCGGGGCGGGCACGGGGGATCGCCGCTCGACGTACTGGCCGCGCTGTATCCCAGCTCGCACCCGGTGCTGGGACTCGTTGGCGCCGCGGACTCAACGGTGGGGGCACTGCAGTCTGCCGATCTCGCCACCGGCGTGCACCTGCTGCCGGCCCTCGATCCACTGGCGAATCTGGCGAGCCCGCACGGTCTGCCCTGGATCGCCGCGCGCCTCCGGGCACCGGGCGGCTGCCCGTGGGATCGCGAGCAGGACCACGCCAGCCTCCGCCCATTCCTGCTCGAGGAGGCTTACGAGGCCTACGACGCGCTCGAGCACGGGGCAACAGACGGTCTCGCAGAGGAGCTGGGGGATCTCCTGCTACAGATCGTGCTGCATGCTCAGCTTGGGGCGGAGGAGGGGCTCTTCGACCTCGACGACGTGTACCGCCACATTGCCGCGAAGATCGTGCGCCGGCATCCGCACGTGTTTGCTGACGCGCACGCCGCGACAGCCGGCGACGTCATCCAGAACTGGGAGCGCATCAAGGCCAGGGAGCGGGCCGCTCGCGGCGGTGAGCCTCGCGCCAGCGACTCGCTCCCGGCGGCGTTTGCGGGGCTCGCCCGCTCGCTGCCCGCGCTCGCCTATGCGCGCGAAATGCAGGAGCGGGCGGCCGCGCTCGGTTACGACTGGCCGGATGTCGAGGGTGTCATCGAAAAGCTTGAGGAGGAGGCGGTGGAGCTCCTCGAGGCCGAGGACGACGCGCACCGCACCGAGGAGTTCGGTGACCTGCTGCTGGTGCTCGTCAACCTCGGGCGGAAGCTCGGGATCGATGCCGAATCGGCGCTGCGCGCCGGCAGTGCGAAGTTCGCGCGGCGGTTCGCGCTCGTCGAGCGGTTCGCCGAGGAGCGCGGGCGCACGCTCGACGCGATGACTTTCGAAGAGCTCGACGAGCTGTGGGACCGCGCCAAGGCCGTCGAGCGATCGACCGTGACCGGGGAGGATCATCTGTGAGCATTGGCGCCGCGCCTCAGCGTCACGACGGACGTCTTCCGGGGCAGATGCGGCCCGTCACGCTCGAGCTCGGGGTCCAGAAGTGGGCCGAGGGATCGTGCCTGATCCGCATGGGCGACACGCACGTGCTGTGTGCTGCGAGCGTCGAGGATCGCACCGCGCCCCACCTGCGCGGCAAGGGGCTCGGCTGGGTCACCGCCGAGTACTCGATGCTGCCGCGGGCCACGGCTGAGCGGACCTCTCGGGAGGCCGTGCGCGGACGGCAGGGAGGCCGCACGCAGGAGATCCAACGGCTGATCGGACGCTCGCTGCGGGGCGTGGTGGATCTAGCCAAACTCGGTGAACGCAGCATTTCGATCGACTGCGATGTCCTGCAGGCAGACGGGGGAACACGGACGGCATCGATCACGGGCGGCTACGTGGCCCTGGCGCTGGCCCTTCGCAGCGTGGGCCGCGCGGCCGCTCTCGAGGGCCACGTCGCCGCCGTGAGCGTGGGAATCGTTGACGGGCGCCCGGTCCTCGACCTCGACTACGAGGAGGACTCGCACGCCGAGGTCGACTTCAACGTGGTCGGCACGGACGCGGGCACGTACGTCGAGCTGCAGGGGACTGCGGAAGGGAAGCCGTTCGATCGCGCGGCGATGGCCACGCTGCTGGGGCTGGGCGACGAGGGCCTGCGCACGCTGTTCGCAGTCCAGGCCGGGGCTCTGGCGCAGGCCGGGCGCTGAGGTGGGCGAGGACGGCGCCGGAGGGTCCCGGGAACGCCTGCTGGTCGTCGCCACTCGTTCGCCGCACAAGCTCGCCGAACTGCGGGCGCTGTTGCACCTGCCGCGCACGCGGCTGGTGTCGCTGCAGGACGTCGGCGTCGCTGAGGAGGCGCCCGAAGACGGTGCGACGTTCGATGCCAACGCGATCTTCAAGGCGCGGTTCTACGCCCAGCGGACGGGGCTGCCGACGCTCGCCGACGACTCCGGGATCGAGGTGGACGCCCTCAGCGGCGGCCCGGGCGTGCGGAGCCGGCGCTATGCCGGGGAGCAGGCGACCGACGACGACAACAATGTGAAGCTTCTCACAGCCCTGCACGGGCTCCCGGCCCCGCGCCGCGGGGCCCGGTACCGGTGCGCGCTGGCCTTGGCGGAGCCACTCAAGCCCGCCGGCGGGGAGGCGGCAACCGGCCGGCAGGAGGAGGTCGGTCCGGCCGTCGCGCACCGCCTGCCCCGGGTGACCGTTCGCAGCGGCACGTTCGAGGGCCGCATCGCGGTGGCGCCTCGAGGTACCGGGGGCTTCGGGTATGACCCGGTTTTTGAGCCAGCCACGGAGTTGCCGGGGGGGCGCACCGTCGGTCTTTACTCCGCCGAGGAGAAGAATCGGGTATCGCACCGGGCGGCCGCCGCCCGCGCGATGCGGCGCGTACTGGTCAGGCGGGGCTTCTGACCTGCCGCTGGTCCCGGCCGACGTTACCCCGCGAGCGTGGCGGGACGGCACGCTCGCGGCACCACCCATCCCGAACACCCGCCGTCGTTTGCTCCTGCGCGCTCGGGCGACTGGCGCGGTGCGCCGCGGCAACGGCGATCGCATCAGTCGCCGAACTCCAGGGCCGCGTCAGCCGTCCGCTGCCACAGCCTGCGCGAAGCTGGGGTCAGACAGCGCTCGCTCCGCGCGGAGCGGTGTAGGCTAGTCTTCGGAGCGAGCCTCGGGAAGCTTATCCTTTTCCCGAGCACGATCGTCGGGGTGTAGCGCAACGGTAGCGCACGTGCTTTGGGAGCACGAGGTTGCGGGTTCGAGCCCCGCCGCCCCGACCATCCTCGCGCTCGATCACGCGCTGGCCAGCGCCGCCTCGAGCTTCTCAACCTTGTCGAGCAGGGCGTTCATGGCGTCGTCCTGCGCCTGTAGGTGCGCCTGGATCTGCTCCGCCTCGTGGAAGGTGGCCTCGGCGTCCTGGTAGGTCATGTCGGCGCGCTTGTCCGAGGCCCGGCTCAGGATGTTCTGGCCGACCATGATGACCGAGAGCATGACCAACTGGATGAAGGTCTGGCTGACCCATTGGACCAAGGTCAGCGTGCCGCCCTGGATCGCCTGCGGCAGGACGAGGATGGCGAGGACGGCGAAGGCGTAGGCGCACCACATCGTGCCCACGGCCGTGGTCAGGACAAGGGCGATCCGTCCGTTGAAGCCGACGTGCTCGTCGGTGGTCTTTGGCGGGCCGGCCTGCTTGTGCGCCGCGATCCGCGGATGGGGCGAGTGCTCGAAGCTGATGCGCATCCTTGATCTCCTTTGAACGTGCGACAAGTCCACATTCGACGCCGCCGCCCACTGGGGCGGTACCTCGCCCAGTATCCTCGACCAGCCGGGCCATCGACGCACGCGGCGGGTACGCGTGCCCAAATCGGCGTCATGACGGAGGGATGTGCAGTAAGGCGAACGGCTACGTGCTGTAGAGGGCATCGACGAGCCGCACGCGCGCCCTGATCTGCAGCACCGAGTTGGCGTGCGGGCCACCGGGCCATCGCGAGGGCTGTCGCGGGCGCGAGTATCACTGCCAGCAGCACCTGCAAAGTTCGTGCGCTGCCGGTCTCCATGCGGAACGGCATGAGCGCGGGTGCGAAAGGAGGTAGGAGCGAGGCATCGTGCTCGTCGTGCCGCCCGGATCGCCAACGACGGCATGCACGCGAACGTACGCGAGGACCAGCAGACCGTCGAGCACCTGTCCGGTCGCGTGCAGATCATCGACCAGGGCGCATATGGTCGATGGGGCGGCGCGCGGCGAACGTGATCGGAGCGCGGGCCCAGCGGACCTCTCTGGCGTCGGCTAGCGGCACGCCGAGCACGATCCTCACCGTCGTCGTCTTGCCCGGACTGTTGCGTCTGACGAAGCCGGAGATCCGGACATATTTCCCAAGCGGGTCGCGCAACGCGACGATTTCGTCGTAGCGTCTTGTGAGCCCGTCCATCCCGAGGTTCGGGTCAGCAATCGCACCGCTGCCGTGCCCGGTCAGCGGGCGAGACGTAGTTCGAGGCCGCCGCGGCCGTCGTCGACGACCTGCCTTGACCACTGAGATCCGAGCCCTGGTCCATCGCGGCCTCCGTGTCCCGCGATCCCGCTGAGTCTTCACTGTCGACGAAGTCAGAGGCTCAGCGCGTCCCCCACTGGTACGTCTCCTTGACGATGCGCAGATAGGCGAACGGCTCGGTCTCCCGCACGCCCTCGATGTGACGCAACCGGTCCACCAGAAACGAGAGCAGTGCCTCGTTGTCCTCGCACACGGTCTCGACGCGGATGTCGTAGTGGCCAGCGGTACTTGACGAGGAGACTACCATACGCGCATGGACAGATCGCCCGCCGCCTACATCCGCCGATCATTCGCCGACAGTGAGAGCCCGGGGGACATATCCCGGGACGTGCAAGAGTCCGCCATCCGGGAGATGGCCCACCGTGACGGGTACAACGGGGATGTCGTTTGGTACGTGGACTGGGCACGCTCGGCCGACGAAGAGAAGGAAGCCAAGCGCACCGCGTTTCGCGCCATGCTCGCGGCCGTCGAGGCCGGCAAGGTGGGCACCGTGTACGCCTACAGCCTCGACAGGTTGGCCCGCAGTACCACGACGTTCGCCCGGCTCCTGAAAGCCTGCAAGGCCCACGACGCGCGGCTCGTCACGCAACGCGAAGGGGACCTCTCAGACAACGGCAACCCCTCGAGCTGGGCGCTGGGGGCCATGCTCGCCCTGTTCGCAGAGCTGGAGCTGCGCACGATCAAGTCCCGCTCTGCGGCCGCCCTAGCCCGCCGCCGAGCCCGCGGGGACCGCATGGGAACGCCCCTGTACGGTACGCGGCACGAGCACGACGCCGCGGGCCGCGTGGTGGCCGTCCCGGACCCGGCCGAGCCCGTGGAGCCGATCCTCGAGGCATACCGCGAGGCCGGGAGCGTGCTGGGCGCCGCCCGTCTGCTCTCCGAGCGCGGCATCCCCTCGCCCACGGGTCGCCCCCGCTGGGGAACCGACAGCGTGACCCGCATCCTCGAGGCCAACGCGCCGGAGCTGCTCCCGCACCGCACCGTGAACGGTAAGCGCCTGCCGACGAGCCGCACCGCCCCACTGGCGGGCCTGCTCCGCTGCGGCCGCTGCGGGCACTTTCCCATGACGCCCAACCTGAAGGCCGGGCAGTACTACTGCTGGCGCGGGCACCGGGCGGGGACCGCGGCCCACGGGCTGACCATCGCCAGAGTGGCAAAGCTCATGCCGTGGGTGCAGGCTGAGGCCGCCCGCCTGCGCACCCCCGAGCGGGTACAGATCGAGGCCGAGGACGTCTCCCGCCGCGAGGCGATCGCCGCTCGGCTCGAGCGCGCCCACGAGCTGTACATCGCTGGGGACGTCTCCCGCGAACGGTATGAGGCCGAGAAGGCGCGCATCACGGCCGACCTCGAGGCGCTCGAGTCTGCCGAGGAAATCGTCGCCGTGCCGCCGCTTGACTGGTCATGGCCGCCGGCACAGGTGAACAGCGTGCTACGGGCGCTCTGGTCGGAAATCCGCCTGGACGCCGACATGCGGCCCGTCGAGGCCGTCTGGCGCGTCCCGGATTGGCGCGCGCCATAAGACCGTCCCGGTTGACCCGTCATCATCGTCCTAGTACGTGCTAGACTCGCGGCAGTCCACTAGGAACGTGAGTTCTCCGCTACAAGGGAGCGCAGTCCAAGAAGGCCGGAAGGGCCGGCCGGGTCTCTCGGGACCACTTGGAAGAAGCGTTTGAGTAGCGGTTACGCTGACACCGTAGAGAAACGGCAGGGCGGACCCACCGAGCCGAAAGGCAATGGTGATCCGTGTCTGCCGTTCTTGATTCCCCAGAGGCGCCGCCAGCCCGCGACCCCAAGAAGGTACGCGCCGGCCAGATCGGCGCCGAGGCCCGCTGGCACGAGCGGACGCCGCGCGTCCTGCACATCGAGGACCTGACCATCGAGCAGCGCCGTCTCGTGCTGGCACTTGTCGAGGCTGCCCGCTCTGCGAAGCCCGCGCCCCAGCCCTCACAGCCCTAGGTGCCGACGCCATGCGCGCCGTCGCCCCGATCGTTGCTCTCCCCCACTTGGGGCGGGTTCAGCCTGCTCTGAACGTGACGAGGCCGGGCGCATCGACTCGCCCGGCCCGTCGGAGGCCAATCGTCAATGTGTCCAACCGATCAACCTCATGAACAAGATACTCCCACCGAGTATCTGAGAGCAACGCCTAACCCCACCGCGCTGCTCGGTGCGTCATGAGCGGTCGCCGCGACTGGTTCGCCGTGTACGCGCGCCTCGTGCACCAGCCGAAGTTTCGCCGACTATCCGAGTCGGCACAGCTCACCCTGTGCCCGTATCTCTGGGCACTGGCGGCCGACCAGTCACCCGAGGCCCTGTGGCCGTCCGTAGAGGCCCTGCGCGACCTGCTCGACTTTCACGGCCGCCCAGCGAGCGACCTAGACGAGCTGCTAGCGGCCAGATGGCTTGACCTAGAGCCCGACGGGAGCGTGAGCGTTCACGACTGGGACGAGCACCAGTGGGCCGCCTCGAAGGAGATCAAGAAGGTATGGGAGGCGCGCCGCTTGCGAGACTGGCGCCGATCGAAGGCAACGCCCCCGGCCGTGTCCCCCTCTTCCTTGGAACCATCTCCCTCTATATCACAAGACAGGATAGGAGAGGATAGAGATACGTACGCGTACGTACGCGAGGAGGAGTCACGCTCAGACGAGCAGAGCATTGCCCGGGAAGAGACGACCGCGAAGAAGGGCAACGGGACGGCCGTACCAGACGAAGGCCCGCCCTGCGACTACTGCCCTCGCCAGATGCAACCGACGAGAGACGGCGCGTACTGGTGCACGAACCGTTACGCACACCCTGAGCGACAGCTCGTGACCAGAGACGCGTTAGGCGTCGTTAGACTCACCGGGAAACAGCCCGCTCGGCGACCCTACGGGTCAAGTCCCAGTTCGTGAGCTCCTATCTCGTCAAGCCCTGATTTCGGCGGCCTGCAGATCGAGCAGCATGGTCCGGTAGACCACATCGGCGAGGTGGCGCTTGAGGCAGCGGAGTGCCTCGCG
>JBKQRF010000053.1:0-5367 GCA_052144055.1 Candidatus Limnocylindrales bacterium | reverse complement strand
GTGATGCTCGGGGCGGCCGCCATCTGCGCGCCATAGACGAAGGTCCGCTTGTCGTAGCGCAGCACCGCGATCCCCCGCGAAGCGAGGCCCCAGGCCAGGTCGCGGAAGGGCTTGTTGGGACCGAACGACTCGTCGCGGTCGTTCGGTCCCGATCCTTGCACCAACACGACTGCCGGGAAGGGGCCTGTCCCATCGGGCATCGTGAGGGTGCCCGGTAGTGCCCAAGGCGCGGACCCGACCGTGACAGCCGTCTCCGTGAACGCTGCAGGGTTCACGTAGGCCGCCGGTGAGGAGACAGGAGCCGAGGAGAACGCGGCGACCTTGGCAATGTGCAACCCGCTCACCCGGCCTGCGCTCGAAATGGCCACAGTCAGTGTCACGGTGCTGGTCGCAAAGTCGGTCTCGACAGCGGCGATTGTGTACGGCGCTTGCGCCGTTGTCGTCACGCCGCCGATGTTCTGGAACGCACCGAATTGGGTTATGAACTGGGCCCAGAGTTGCCCCAGCGTCGCCGCCGGCGCCGCCGCTCGCATGGTGGCGTCCTCCATCGCCTCGGCTGTCGCGTCGTCGCCGCGGGAAAGCGCCCCGATGAAGGCCCTGCCGATCGCCGCTGGATCACCGCCGGACTCGTTCGGCGTGACCGGAGCTCCGCTCGGTGTGACGGGGGAGGGCGCCACAGAACCGCAACCGGCCAGCACCGAGGCCGCCACAAGTGCGACGATCAGGCGGCGGAACATCAGATCACATCGGGAGAGACATCACCCGTGATCACCCGCCGGACTCACTGGCAACCGGGAGGGGTGACGCCTCACCGCCGGTCTCCCGGCTCTGCCACGCCGCCGTGATCGCGGTAGTCAACGGCACTGCGGCGAGGATCCCCAGGCTTCCCACGAGAGTCCGCACGACCTCGACGGCGATGACCTCCTGGTTCACGGCGTCGCCTAGGGAGCTGACCTGGATCGAGAGGATCACGAGCAGCGGCAGGGCCGTCCCGAGGTAGGCGAACACGAGCGTGTTGATTGTCGCGGCTAGGTGGGCGACGCCGACGTTCATCGCGCGTGCGTACAGGGCCCGTGCGTCGAGCGTGGGATCCGCGTGTGCGAGCTCCTCCACGGTCGCGGCCTGGCTCATGGCGACATCGTTCAACACGCCCAGGCCGCCAAAGATGACGGCAGCGAGCAACAGACCGCTCAAGTCGATGCGGTTACCTGCGAGCTGTGCGAGGGTCACGATCTCCTCGGATCCCTGGGCCGACGTGAACTGCGCCGCCGCCGTCACGATGGCGGCCAACACCCCGGTGATCAGGAGCCCGGAACTCGTCCCGATGATGGCGGCCAGGGTCGTACGCGTGGGACCCTGCGTGAGCAGGAAGCTCAGGGCCGTCACGGCGATCCCGAACACGACTGCGAGGGCCACCGGGTCCCAGCCGAGCAGCAGCAGCGGGATCAGCAGGCGGATCGTGAACCCGATGGTCAGGACGAGCGAGACGACTGCCCGCAGACCGCGCCAGCCGGCGATCGCGGCGGCGACCAGCACGAAGGCGGCCGCCAGTACTCCGAGGAGCGGCAGGCGCCAGCGGTCGACGACGTCATACGCGATAGGGGAACCGGGCTGGTGGTCGATGGATACGACGACTTCGTCGCCGGCGCGGTAGTCCGGCAGCTGGAGCTGACTGCTGGGGCCCTGCAGGACGGCCGTCACCCGTGCCCCGGTCTGCGACCCATCCAGGATCACGACCGTGGCGCTCGGTTGCTCGCCAGCCTGCACCGGCGCGACGGACACGATGCGCGCATGCACCAGGTCGGAGACCACCGCGTGGGTTGATGACGGGACGAGGTTCGGGATAAACAGCAACAAGCCGACGAGCAGGATCATGCCGAGGCCGTAGGCGACGATGCGCCGGTCGTTGCGCAGCTCGGAGTCCTGGGACTCGGGCGTGGACGCCATGGTGGCATACCTCGTGGAAGACACGCGGGACTGCGGCATCCTACCCGGGACCGGGCCATAGTGGCGAGCCATGGGCCTTCCGGCTCGCGGCAGCCTCACATGCTAAGCGGCTCAAACGCGCCTCCGTGCTTGCACAGGCCCCCATGGAGCCGGCACGGCTCACACGAAGAGGCGCGGGTTCACGAACTGCCCATTGAGTTCGACCATCCAGAGCAGGTGAGGCCCCGTGCTTATCCCGGTGTTCCCTTCGTAGGCGATGACCTCGCCCTGCGTCACGTGCTCGCCCTTGGCCACGAGCGGGGCATGGGCGCCGTCGTCGACGTGTGCATACCAGGTGACCAGGTTCTGCGAGTGGGCGATGATCACGATCCAAGCGCGCTCGCCGGGCGGATCGTACGGGTTAGGGCCGACGAAGAGAACTTCCCCCTTGGCGGCGGCATGGATGGGCGTGTCCATGGGGCCGGCGATGTCGATTCCGAGGTGGAAATGCGGGCAGTTCCCGAGCGGCGCCTCGAGTGGGAACCCGGTGCATCCGAACTCCTGGGTGACGGTGCCGTCCATCGGCCACTCGAACGTGCCGTTGTACACGGACGGCACCGCCGCCTCGCTGGCCAGCTCGTTGATCTCGTTCTTCAGCCGGTCCAGCGCGGCGACTTCCTCGGCCAATTCCGCCGCCGCCTTCGACCGGTCCCGGCTGATCGCGGCGGCGGCAGCGGCCTGTGCGGCCCGTTCCGCTGACGTCTGCGCCGCCAGCCCAGCCAGGCGAGCCTGTGCCTGCGCGAGCGCCAGGGCCTGCGTGGCCAGCGAGCTCTTCTCGGCGAACAGCGCAAGGCGGGACTGCTGGACTTGTGTCCGCGACGCCTGCGTGGCGACGAGGAGCTGACCGATAGAGGCGCCCTGTTGCCCGATCTGGACGGCAAGCTGCGCCTCGTCGTTGCCGGCTTGAAGGTAGTTGCTCACGTCGGACAGGACGTCCAGCAAGGAGCGCGCATTCAGAATTTGGACCCAGAGCGGAGTCTGCGCGGCTAGATAGGCCTGCGCGATGTCGGCGGCTAGGGTCCCACGCGTGTCTGCCAGGTCGCCCTGCGCGGCGGCCAGGTCCTCCCCGAGGTTGCTTACCTGCATGTCCAGGTCGTTTACTTGGCCGACCATGGCCGTGTAGTCGGACCGGACGGCAGCCAGGGCGGCGCTCGCGTGTTCGTAGCTGGCTTGCCCGCTCGCTTGGTCGATGTTGATCCCCGCAAGGGCGTGCTGTGTGGCGGCAAGCTGTGAGGCGGCGCGCGCCGCATCCTGCTGCAGCCGTCCCACGGCCTCGCGCTGGGCGCTGATCTTCGCCTCCAGCGCACGTTGGGCGGCCAGGGCGTTCTGCAGCGCACTCCCGGCGAGCGCCGCGGTTGGTTGGCCCGCAGACCTGCCGAATACGGTAGCGACACACAGCGCCACGGCCACGAGGATCTGGAGGCGAGGACGCGGGCGACGCATCACGTGTGCAGCATCGTACAGGCGTGCTCCGTGACCGCGCCTCGCGGCGCCGCCGTGAACTTGCCCGCCGGTGATGCGCCGTCCAAGCGAGGGGCACACCCGCGCGAACGACCCGGCTAGCGGCCATGGTACTCCGAACGGTGTCGACAAGGGCTGCAGCTTCTCGTCCGCCCGTTCGCCGCACCTCTGTAAGCGGGTGCGGAACGGCAACGTGGCACCCGCGAAGCCGACACTCGACAGACGAGATGAGACCAAGTATCATTTCGGCCGTGAGCAATCCGGATGCGCTGATCGAGGCCCTCGACCGGGCCGGCTATCATTCCACGGCACCTCGACGGGCCGTGGCCGAGATGGTGGCCGCCCGGGACGGGCGCTTCACGGCCGAGGATCTGCTCGTCGAGGCACGCCGCGCTCGGCGCGGGGTCGGCCGCGCGACGATCTTCCGCTCGCTCGAGATTTTCGAGTCCCTCGGTCTCGTCGAGCAGCTGCACCTGCCCAACGGCGAGCACGCCTATGTAGCCTGCGAGCGGGCTCACCACCATCATGTGGTGTGCCAGCAGTGCGGGCGCAGCCAGGAGGTGGGCGACCTCGGCATTACCCCCATTGCCCGCGAGCTCGTCGAGAAGCGCACGGGCTACCTCGTCGACTCCCATCGCATCGAGTACTTCGGGCTGTGCCCCGAGTGTCGCGCCACAACGTCGCGCGAGGCCTGACCCGCGTCCCACTCACCCGAACCAGCGAGGTACCCGAAGGTGAGATCAGATCTGCGACACAATCCGAGACTGGTTGGCGTGTTGGTGGATGGCCCCCTCCCGAGACTGCTCGGCGTCCTGGTCAGCGCCACTATCATTGCGGCCGCCTGCGGCGCGTCGGCCACGCCGGCGCCGACCCCTGGGGCTGGGTCCACTCCGCCATCGGTCTCCCCTGGACCCAACCTGGCGACCGGAGCTGCGCCGGCATCGGCGTCCGGGCCGACTATCGCCATCCCTGGTCCAGTCGCCGTCGGGTCCCCGATCCCAGTCCTCGGCACGGAGAACTTCTACGCCGACCTGCTGTCCGAGGTCGGAGGGGCGCGAGTACAGGCCAGCAGCCTGCTCAACAATCCCAACACCGATCCGCACACGTACGAGGCGAGCCCGCAGGCCGCGGCTACCGTGGCCGACGCGAAGCTCGTCATCGTCAACGGCATCGGCTACGACGACTTTATGCAGCACCTGCTGGCCGCCTCGCCGAACGCGAGCCGCGTCGTGATCGACGTGCAGACGCTGCTCGGCCTCCCCAACGGCGTCAATGCCCACGCCTGGTACGACCCGGGCACTATGCCGAGAGTCGCCGCCGCGGCCGAGGCGGCGCTGGCGAGGCTCGAGCCGGCGAACGCCGCCTACTTCGCCGCCCGCGAACAGCTGTACCTCGCGTCGCTTGAGCCCCTGGATGCGAAGATCGCCGAGATGAAGGTGAAATACGCCGGCGCGCCCGTCGCTTTCACCGAGCCGGTGGCGGGCTACTTAGCCAAGGCCATTGGGCTCGACGTGCTCACGCCGGAGGGCTTCCAGAAGGCCATCGAGGACGGCACCGACCCGCCGCCCGCGGATGTCGCCTCCGAGCGCGACCTGCTCACCGGGAAGAAGGTGCGGGTGCTCGTGTACAACAGCCAGACCATCACCCCGCTGACCCAGCAGATCCACGACCTCGCGGTCGCGAACGGCATCCCAGTAGTCGGCGTCTCCGAGACGCTGCCGGCCCGCTACCGGACCTATGTGGGGTGGCAGCTGGCCCAGCTGAACCAGCTCGAACAGGCTCTCGCGACAGGTGTCTGATCACATGTCCGCACCTGCTGTCCGCTTCGACCGCGCCACGCTCGCCTACGGCGGGCGGGACGTCTGGCGCGACCTGTCGCTGGCCTTCGAGGAGGGCTCGTTCGTCGCCATCCTGGGTCCC